>JAFEBR010000698.1 GCA_018242565.1 Planctomycetota bacterium
GAGTACACCCGCCGGCGGCGGACTGCATTTGATTACGGATTATTCGATCGATGCCCAGGGGAGACAGACCCAGTCGCTGGGCCCCTGGCATACGATCGACATCGGAGGCGTCGCCACCTCGATTCGCCGGGCCAATTGGACGGTGCATCAGGACGCCACGTTCCAGACGTGGCAGGGCCAAGGCTATGCTACCGGGGGATCATCAAGTTCCTCCTCGTCCAGTTCCAGTTCATCGACACCCAGCTACAGCTTCACGCTGATCAATCCGGTCGCGATCAGAATCACTGACGCCCAAGGTCGTGTCACCGACCAGATTCAGGCGGTACGGTACGTATCGGGAGCAGGTTCGTCGTCGTCTTCGAGTTCGTCTTCATCGAGCGGCTGCCCAGCAACCGCCCCGCTCACGACCTCCGGAGCTCTCTCGCCGTTCGACAGCTTCCCGCAATGCTCGTACGTCCGCTGGTCAACGACGCAATACAGCGACTGCTGCTTCGTGGCGAGTCAGCGCGTCTACAAGCTGATGCCCGCCACGGGCACCGGCATCAGCGGAACGAACTACGACGAAACCGACTACGGTTACGACGTGATGAAACGACGAAATCGGATGGTCACGCCGGGCGGGACGATCACGCGCACGGTGTTCGATGCGATGGGCCGCACCATCGGCACCTGGGTCGGGACCAATGACACCGGGGCCACGTCATCGAATCCTGCCGGCAGCGGCGCGCCCAACAACATGGTCATCATCACCGGACTGGCATACGACAACGGCGCATCCGGCGGCGACAGCAACGTCACCCAAGAAACAAATTACGTCGATGCCACGGGCGTTAACGACCGCGTCACTACGTTCTTATTCGACTTCCGAAATCGGCAAACTGACACGGACGGCGAGATCGACTTCTATGCCAAACAGTACTACGACAACATGGATCGAGTCACCAAGCAGGAGCGGTACAACACGACGCTTTCGGGAAACCTGATCGGCAGGACCACGACGAGCTACGATGACCGGAGCCGAGTGTATCAGTCAGCCACCTACGCCGTCGATCCCACGACCGGCATCGTCGGAAATGCCCTCATCAGCAACACGTGGCGCGACGCGAGCGGGAATGAGGTCAAAAGTCTGCCGGCTGGCTCACAGGCGGCGACCAAGACCGTTTATGAAAGCCTCGGCCGACAAACGATCCAGTACACCGGCTACAACTATATTGACACGACGTACGCCACGGCAATCTCGGTGACTGGCGATACAATCCTTGAACAGGTCGAAACCGTCTACGACGCTGCCAGCAACGTGATTCAGACGAACGTCCGGCAGCGTTATCACAACGCCACCGGAACAGGGCCACTTGGTTCGCCTACGAGTGCTCAACCGCAAGCCCGTGTCACATACGCCGCCGCGTATCCAGATGTACTCGGCCGACAACAAGCCAACGCAGACTACGGAACCAACGGCGGCGCTGCGCTAAACCGGTCTGCCACGATTCCGTCTCGGTCCGACACGTGCCTGGTTTCGTCGACGACATTCAACGCCAGTGGAGAGCCTTACCTGTCCACAGATCCCGCTGGGACAGCGACATACCAGGTATTTGACGACCAGGGACGACGAATCTCGCTTATCGAAAACTACATCGTGATGAGTAGCTCGTCTTCTAGCAGTAGTTCGGGAAACACGTGCTCAGCGAGCGACGACACCAACCGCACCACGAATTTCAATTACACGGCGGATAATCTCCTGGCCACAATTACGGCCGTCAACGTGTCGACCGGCAATCAGACGACAACATACCAGTATGGGACGAGTCTGAGCACGTCGGCCATCGCCAGCACGCTGCTGAAAGTGGTGGAGATTTATCCGGACTCGGTCGGCGGCAGCGATCAGAAGACATTCGCCTACAACAGGCAGTCGCAGGTTGCAACGTTGACCGACCAAAACGGTTCCGTCCACACCTACACGTTCGACCGGCTCGGCCGCCAGACCAATGACGGAGTGACTACGTTGGGAACCGGAGTCGACGGGGCCGTTCGCCGAATCGGCATGTCGTATGAAGTGCGGGGGCTGGTCCAAAACATCACCAGTTACGACAGCGCGACCGTCGGCACAGGAAATGTTGTGAACGACGTGCAGAAGGCGTACAATTCTTTCGGTCAGCTGACCACCGAGTACCAATCCCACTCCGGGGCGGTAAACGTCTCGACAACGCCGAAAGTTCAGTACGGTTATGACAGCGGTTCGGCCAATACCATTCGCCCGACAACACTGACATACCCCAACGGCCGCGCGTTGAACTACGACTATGGCACAGCACAGGGCACAAACGACGCCCTCTCGCGCATCGGTTCACTGATCGACAACGACGGCACGACGCATCTAGCCGACTATTCGTATTTGGGGATGAATTCGATTATCCACGTCAATGAACCGCAACCGGCAATTCAATACACGCTGGTCGGAATCCAGGGGGGCAATGATCCGACGACGGGGGACATATACCACGGCCTGGACCAGTTTGGCCGGGTGAAAGACCTGATCTGGGTTCCCACCGGAAGTTCGTCATCGAGCTCCAGCAGCAGCTCAAGTTCTACGGCCGGAACGAACCTTGTCCGCATCCAACATGGCTACGACCGGGCCGGGAATCGGCTCTACCGCAAAGATCTTGTGGCTGAGAGCTACAATGCCGGACTCGACGAGATCTACGGTTACGACGGCCTATACCGCCTGAAATCGGTCAACCGCGGGACATTGAATTCGACAAATACGGCGGTCAAGCCCGGTACTAGCACGTTTAATCAGTGCTGGACGCTGGACAGCACGGGCAACTGGAAAGGATTCCGGGAGGACGGTACCGGCAGCGGCGCCTGGAATTTGGTGCAGAGTCGGTCGGCCAACGCTGTTAATGAAATCACGACGATAACAAATTTGGTCGGCTCCGCGTGGACGCAGCCTGCATACGATAAAAACGGCAACATGACGAGTATCCCCAAGCCGGCAAATCCGACATCCCATTACACAGGAACATACGATGCGTGGAATCGGCTCGTGAAGCTGGTCGACGCGTCAACCGGAAACGTGCTACAGACGAATTCATATGATGGAAGGAGTTTTCGCAGCGTCCGCCAAACGTACACGGCCGGTGTTGTCACGGAAATCCGGCACTTCTTCTTCACTGCCGGATGGCGTGACATCGAGGAACGAATAGGGACATCGACGAATGCCGAACGGCAATTCCTGTGGGGCCTTCGGTACACCGATGATCTGGTCTACCGTGATCGTGACACCACCGGAGCTGGTGTGCTCAATGAACGGTTATATGCGCTCCAAGATCCAAGTTTTAATTTGATCGCAAGCATTTCGGCAAGTGGTGTCCCAGCAGAACGATATTCGTTCACAGCGTATGGAACACCCTCGATTCTAACACCGGATTTCGCCAGTAGATCTAATAGCGAATATGATTGGGAGACATACTTTGCTGGATATCGATTTGACGTCATTACCGGATTGTTTATCGTCCGTAATCGTGCTTTGCATACGAATTTTGGTTGGCTTGCGCGAGATCCATTCTTTTTTGCCAATCAGAATCCCGGACTATACGAGTACGTAGGCAGCCGCCCCACATCTTTCATAGATTCATGGGGATTAGAAGCGACTCCGATAAAGTGCGCCATGTACCAAATTGGTTTTGAGTTAGACGAAGGAGACACGGCGGCTGTCAAACGGCGCGCCGAGGCCTTTGACCCTGATGCCGACAGTTACGAAACAGCCGAAGGCATGTTCATGGAACTTGCAGCTCGATGCAAGAAAAACAAGTGCATAAAGGATCTTCGAATTCACGGCCATGGCTGGGGAAAATACGGACCCACAGGTGGATTGCCAGGAACGCAGGGTAAGTACCCGCCTGGAACGGAACCCTCACCAAATCCAAACCCTGGGGCCAAGCTAGCAGTAGGCCTGGGATGCGCCGCGCCGACGGAGAAGAACCGCGCAGCAGGCGCGAGGTCAGTAGCTGACTTGCAGGGCGAGATGAAAGCGGGACGGATCGTTTTCTGCAAGAAATGCCGCATAATCTTGTACTTCTGCCGCATCGGCCAACAATTCGCAAACACGCTGGCAGGTGCAACGGGTTGCCGTGTTTATTATTCGCGAGGGATCTGTTCACCTGTCACCGATCCAAATAATAAACGCCGCGAATTGCCCGCGCAGGCCGACTCCGGCCCAAATACCACTGCGGACAGCGCGACGCCTGGCGGGCCTTCGTGGTCATATTGTCAACCAAGGGGGTGGGGAGACGATAAGCCATGCTATACCAACCCCAATCAATATGGGACGAACCGACTTATTCCGGATTAAAACGAGTGTGCAACATGAAATGGCATGTCCAGGTATTAACTGTATCTGTTATTGTAGTTTGTTGCGGTTGCTTTAAGGGTGGCTCACCTAGTGGATCGCGGAGCCCAGCGAATGACATGGTTCGCAGAGTCGATATGGATCGAATTCTATCGCTGGACCCCAGCGTGAGTGTCCCAGAGATAAGGTTTGCCATTGCCCAACGTGACCAAAATGCTGTGCTCTTGAGTTGGCTTCTTTCGGATGACGCCGAGGTTCGGCGACTTGCCGTCAAAGACTTGCTTTCGCGAGAGGAGGACTTAACTGGGTATTACGAATCCATACTGCGGAAAATATCATTGCGTGCTGAAGCGCGCATTGAGGAGATGAGAACTGTTTGGGCTGAACTCGAGTCAGACCGAAGCAGAGAATAGTTTCCATTTCGTGAGCGAGAAGTATGTCGAGGCGTTGCGCCGTGAACCGCAGCAAGGGATCGTCGAATGCAATCCAGAGTCTACATCGGACAGCTCTGTTCTAAGGTGCTATCCATTGACCTTTAGCGAGATTGAATACCTCAGAACTGAAAAGGAAAGGCCACGCCGACGCGCCGGTTCGATTCCCATAGCGCTCAGGATCGCGATCTCCGTTATCATTTGTGTCGCGGGTGTGGGAGTTTGGTATTGGATTCAGGCGTTCCGCCAGTTGGCTGCGATTGAGCAGCTCGAGGCACTGAAAGCTAGAGTCGAGACAAGACGGGCGCTGCCAGCCTGGCTGCGTGCCGCTGTCGGCGATCAGGAGTTGATGTTATTCGACGACGTGATTGCCGTGGATCTTTCAAAGAGAAAGATCACGAACGAGACGCTGCACTCTCTTAGTCGGTTCGGAGATCTTCAAGAGCTGTGTTTAAGCCCGACTTATTCACCAGCCGGTCGTATTTCAGGGCAAGTTTCGATGTATCTCGATTTCGACCCGTCTGGGGAATAAATGGGCGCACTGCCCCCTACCCCATTCGTGAAAGTTCTGTTCTGTTCCCCGGTTTCACCAATCCGCCCATGGGCGGGGCCCGTCATTCTCGGCGTACTTCTTTCTGGAAGGCGTGAGCAGGTGCCGGAACCCAGTCGCGGAGCCTGGCCCCCTGTGGTTGAGGAAAGCGAGCCGGCAGCTTCCAGCGGCTGAGGCAGTCGACGAGTTGTTGCCAGAATGGCGCTGCGGCCTGTGCCACATACAACACCAAGCGTCGCGAGTGTTTTACCACCCGGCCGCCGGCCTTCAGCACGTCGCGCTGGAACCGCCTCAGATCGAAGCAACTTCCGGCTTTGTCCTCATATTCGATGCGTAACATGTAAGCGTCCCGCCGATCCACCCCGGGCGGTCGGTATCCGGGGGACGACGATTCCGCGTTGTCAGGAGTGGGGCCGAGACGGTCGGCCGTTACGTCATGGAGATGACGTCAACAAGCCCTGACGGGCGGTGACGAACATCAGTCGCTGGACTTCGGCTGCCAGTGGTTCGGGAGCAGCCGCTTCAGCTCATCGCGGTTCTTAAGCGAACCAGCGGCGCGGAGTTCGGCGAGCCGAGTCAGCACGTCCTTGAGATACGACCACGGCTCCAGGCCGTTACGTTGGGCGCTGGAGATCACGCTCAGCAGC
>JAFEBR010000069.1 GCA_018242565.1 Planctomycetota bacterium
CAGCCTCGCCCACGGCACTTTATGCATGGGCGCAGCGCGATCGCGAGTACCGCCTGTTTGTCGAGAACCAACGAGAAATCAGCGAGGCGGTCTCAAAATGCTCAACCGCACGCCAGCGCAGGCGAACTCGGTCGCATCCGGAACGGCCTCACCGGCGGACGAGGGACGATCCGTCGCCACAGGGCGATTAAGAGCCCAATCGTCAGAGGGGCGTTTTACCGGAGCGACGGGAACCTCAAGCGGTTCAGACTGTTGGGAGCAGAATGGCCCGTGGCAGCCTCGCCTGGGGGACTCGTGATCGTTGACGCGGCGCTGCACAGGTTCTACGCGGTGAGCAGCAGCCTCTTCGCCGCGAACATGGCCGCCACGCAGGCGGACGTAGTCACCACAACTCGCTTCGGCAACCGTTGCCTGGCAGACGCCAACCCCACACAGCACTCCCAGTGCGATGAGGATTCGTCTCCCATGCGATCCGATTGTTTGTAAGGACGTCATGCCGAGCGATAGGAAGAGTCTGCCGCCAGAACAGCGGCGCATGTCAGATCACTACATTTATCATTAGACCGCCAGTGAAACAAAAGTCAAGCACAGTCGTCGGGAAATCGCCGCAGATTTCTGCGCCACCCAAATTCCAGACAAAGCACTCCACTTTACCTGCCGTGGATCATGCGGATCTCAAAACCGCACATCTTTTGGGCACACCCCGCGTGACGTCGGGACCACCGCTCAACTTGAGCCGCGCACCGGAGATCGCTTCGTAGTCGACCACTTTTGTCGCTCGATCGAATCCGTTTGCAGTCGTTACGCAAATCGACGATTCTTAGGTCACAACGAACCACGCTGAAAACGAGATTCGGTGGAAGTACAAAGTGGACGAATCAGCCAGAAGACACTGGCCCGGCTGGAAGCCGCCTGAGAGAGGACCGTGAGTATGGAAGTGAACGAGACGGTGACGGCCATGATCGCGCCGGCCCTGTTCCTGACAGCGACCGGGTCACTGCTGATTTCCACATCGAACCGTATCGCCCGGATCGTCGACCGCATCCGAGCCCTGGTGACCCAGTGCGAAAGTGGCGAATTCGAACAACTCGATTTTCCCGAACTCCGCCGACAGCACGCGCTGCAGGAACTTCGCCAATTGCAGATTCGCAGTAACCGCGTCGCGATTGCCGTCACCATGCTGTACATGGCTTTTACGGCCTTCGCCGGTACAAGTCTGACGATCGGCCTGCGTTCCATCACAGGCGGGTTTCTGGAATCCCTGCCCGCGGTGCTGGCGGTCGCAGGCGTGACCCTGCTGTTCATCGCCTGCATTTTTCTGGTGCTCGAGGCTCGCAGCAGCCTGCGTGGCAACGACCGAGAATTACGATTCTTCTACGAACTGGAAGCGCGACGCGGGGCACGCCCGACTGAGACGTCAGCATCCGACGAAGCCCAGGCCGGAAAACGCTCCTAACAAGCGGCCCGGGAGGGATTACCTTCCGGGCCGGCATGTCCGGTCCGACCACCCCTTAAGGATTCGCAGGGACAGGCAGTTCTTCCATGGGCAGAGTCGGGGCCACTTCCGGAACAGCCGTCCCGGCCGGCAGAGCGTCGAGATCGTCGGTCGTGATGGAAGGCAACGCACCACCACCCAACGCCTGGTAGGTGTTGACGATCGCGGACAATTGCTCTTTCTTGGTGTCGATCAACACCATCCGGGCATCCCGCATGTCGCGTTGGGCAAACAGCACGTCCATGTACTCGACCTGCGCGTTCTCAAACAGTTTGGTCGCATTGACGACCGAGGCTTCGAGGGCATCGATCTGCTGCTTCTTGATTTCAATGCTCTTGCTGTAATTCTGCACCATGTTCACCCGATTGATCACCTCGGTGAAGGCATTCAAGACGACTCGCTGGTAGTTGTAGCAGGCCTGGAGTTGCCGAGCGTTGGCGTTCTTGTAATCCGCCTGAATCGCACGTTTATTAATGAGTGGAGCTACCAGGTCACCCGCGACGTAATACACCAGCGACTCGGGGGTCGTCAGCAGGTATTTGGTGTTGAAGGCCTCCCAGCCCACCCCCGACGTAATATTCAACCGTGGGTAAAAGCGCGCCCGGGCCACCTTGATATCGAGTCCCGCCGCAACCAGTTCACGCTCGGCTTGGCGCACGTCCGGTCGATTTTGCAGCAACTGGGCGGGCACCCCCAGGTTGAGGGCATGGAGATTCAGATCGAAAAAGTTCTCAGACCGGCGGTCGATCGGCTGCGGATACCGCCCCAGCAGAAAATTGATGCGGTTTTCGGTCTGAATGATGTCCTGATTGATGATCAGCTTTTCGCTCTGGTTCTTCCGCACCTCGGCAAGAAAACGCTGCACAGCCAGTTCGGTCCCCTGTCCGGCGTCCTTTTTGGAAATTGACATTTTCAGGCTCTGTTCCATCAGGCCGATCGTCCGGTCGAGGTTTTCCAGACGCTTGTCGAGAGCCAGCAGCGTGTAGTAGTTCTCCGCAACCTCAGCAGTCAGCCGGGTGATAACATAGGTTCGCCCTTCAGCAGTCCCCAACCAACGAAACGCGGCCGCATCACGCGCATTGCGCAACTGTCTCCAGATGTCGATCTGCCACGAAAGATCGGCAGCACCCAGAAAATCAGGAAGCGGAGTGGGCAGATATTGCCCGGTCGCAAAGGGGACGTTGTTGTCGACCGCACCGGCCCGGGTAAACGCGCTCGGCTTGTCGAGCCCGGCCCCGCCACCGATGGTGACGAAGGGCAGATAGGCCCCGCTGCGGCCCAGAATTTCGTTGTTGGCAATCTCGATATCTTCGTGCAGGATCTTCAGATTCAAGTTGCCCTGCAGCGCTTCATCGACCAGGCTTGTGAGAATCGGATCATCAAAAAACTCGGTGAACCCGACTTCCGATGAGTTTTCAGCGCTGTCCATCCCGTTGAAACTCTCGGGCAGTTCCCGAACAGGATCCGCCGAGCGAAGCTGCGGAATTCCACAAGAGGACAACAAGAGTGCAAAAACGGGCGTCCATGCCCAGCGAAGATGGTTCATGTGCGTTCCAAGTCCATTTGGATCGTTGACCAAAAACCTGACCGCATCCAAGGCGTTCAAGCTCAGGGCAGATGTGGGACCAGCCAGAGTCATTGCCAAACCGTTCGCACGAACACTGAAGTCTTCAAACTCTGGTCTGTCCTGTACTTCTATGATCGACCTGCCGAGGGGGGTTTACCGACTGTTACCCGTCAACATGAATAAAATTTTAATAGATTGAGCGGCAACGATCAGGAAAGGCAGCGATACCAGAAAACACAAGCGATGTGCACAGGATAGGCAAGGTCAGACTTTGCTTCTGAGACTGAAGCAGTGGCGGGGGCGGAAGGGGATCCACGTCGGTTTGAGACGTGGGAGAGGAGAAAAATCGTGTGGTGTCCAGCGACTTCGCAGGCCTGTGAGAGGCGCAAACGCGGCGCTGAGGCACAATGCGGCACTCTACCGCCCACCGCGCAAATGCTGCCTGTCAGAGAACCCCCTACATGGGGCTACAAGTCAGCCGGCCGTTCGGGCTGAGCAGGCCCCGGTTCGGGAGCCGTTTCTGATTGTGGAGAATTCTCCGTCGTAGCCGAACGTGGCTTACGACCGCCCCCTGGTCGTCGAATTCTCGGTCGTCCCGAGGTGAATGTCTCATCCGGTTCACTGGTCAACTCACGGATGCCACGCCGAATGGTGTTTCTCGACATTCGCAAGGCCTGGCTGACGATCGTGATGCCTCCGCGTCCAAGCTGGAGTGCTTCTCGTGCGGCCCAGAGCCTGCGTTCTCGCTCATTCAACGACGAACTGATGCTCTGAAACCTCTGCCGGATTTCATTGACTATTTCTGGTGGACATGGAGGATTCATAACGTGGGGACCGGTAACACCAGCCGTTGGGAATTCAGGGGAGTTAAGCACAGTCACGATGAACTCCTCGGACGGATGTCCGACATGCATCAGTGTGCGGGCGCAGACGCATGTTCAAAAATCTCACTTAATGGTTCATCAACTTCGTCTTCGATCAGCTTCTTCTTGCCGGCGATCAGGCCGAACAAGTAATACAGTCCGGGAATGACCAGCACGCCAATGACCGTCCCCATCAACATCCCGCCGACAGCAGTGGTCCCAATCGTGCGATTCCCAATCGCACCTGGCCCCGTGGCACGAACGAGCGGAATCAGACCGGCAATAAAGGCAAACGACGTCATCAGGATCGGGCGGAAACGGAGCTTGCCCCCTTCAATGGCGGCCTCTTTGAGCGGAACGCCTTCATGGTGCCGTTGCACCGCGAATTCCACGATCAGAATCGCGTTCTTGCCCAGCAAACCGACCAGCATCACCAGGCCGATCTGGGCGTACACATCATTGGCCAGCCCCAACGATTGCAGGAACAGGAACGAACCGAAAATCCCGACGGGCAGCGACAGGATCACGGCCAGCGGCAGCGTGAAACTCTCGTACTGGCCCACCAGGACCAGGTACACGAAGACCACGACGATGATGAAGATGTAGACGGCCAGATTGCCTTTACCGGCCTCGTCGTAAGACAACCCTTCCCATCCCAGACCATACCCACGGGGCAGCGTTTTGGCAGCAACTTCCTGAATGGCCTGAATGGCTTCACCACTGCTGTAACCGGGCGCGGGAGCACCCTGGATCGCCGCCGAAGGGTACAAGTTGTAGCGGTTGATTTCGTTTAACCCCTGCTGCTTGCGAATCGACATGAACGACGAGTACGGCACCATGTCGCCCGATTCGTTCTTGACGAACATGTTGTCCAAGTCTTCGGGATAACGGCGAAATTCCGGCTGGGCCTGC
>JAFEBR010000006.1 GCA_018242565.1 Planctomycetota bacterium
ATGTGCGAATCCTTTCGAGGTCATGCACGAAATTCTATCAGGCTCAGGAAATTGGGGAGAGAGCATTTTGCGGCGGCGGAACGTGTGAGAGAGGCCGGTGACGAGGTGGTGGCGGAATCTCTGATTCACTGGCCGAGTGAACCGGCTGGCAGCAGGTTCCCGACGATTTGCAGAGAGGCACGCAGGGCCTAAAATCTCGGTCCGCGGTGGCTGGTGGTCACTGACCGGTCGTCCTCATCCGGCGGATCGCGGCCGTGAATTCCTGGTTCCTCACATCGTTGCTCACGACTTGTCTTCTGCGAAACCCATGACAGCGCACGCTCAATTCCCTGGTTCCCGACGTTCCCTCACATTGTTGTTGTGGCTGACGGCTGCGCTGTCGCTTGCGAATTGGTGCGCGGCCGCCGATTTGACGCACCCGGCGAAAGCCACCCTGCGGGAATCGTCCCGGCAGTGTCGGCAGATTCTGAAGACGAGTGTGATCGACTTCTATCTGCCGGCGTGTCTCGACCGCACCCACGGTGGTTACCTGGAATGGATGGAAGCTGACCGGTTCGTCGCACAAGGTGAGAAGTTCCTCACCCTGCAGGCCCGCCAGATCTGGTTTTTCAGCACCCTGGCGAGTCGGGGGGTGGAAAAGGAGTCGGCTCTCGCCGCTGCCCGAACCGGCTTTGAATTCCTGCAGGCGAAATTTCGGGACCCGACGCACGGCGGCTACTATGCCAAGGTCTCTGATGCCGGGGAGCCTCGCGACAAGCGGAAGCATGTCTACCTGAATGCCTTCGCACTGTATGCCTTGTCGGCGTACTACCGGGCCACCAACGCCCCCGAGGCCCTGGAAGCAGCGCAGGCCCTGTTCCAGACCCTTGAGAAAAAAGCCCATGACGCCGGCCGCGGCGGGTATCTCGAGTTCTTTGAGGAAGACTGGCAGCCGATTCTCGATCGAAACGTGCAGTCGTTCATCGGGCCCGGCGGGACGAAGACTTTCAATACGCATTTGCACGTGATGGAGGCGTTCGCCGAGTTGTATCGCGTCTGGCCCGATCCGCTCGTGCGGCAACGGTTGGACGAGTTGATCCTGGTGAATACGCAGACGGTGCGGTTGCCAGCGTTTGGGTGCAATGTGGATGCGTTCACCCTGGAGTGGGAACCGCTGCAGACTCCGCAAAACCTGCGGGCCAGTTATGGACACGATATTGAATGTGCCTGGCTCGTGCTGGATGCCAGTCGTACGCTGGGGCATTCGCCGAAGCTCTTGCGGGGCTGGGCCGAAGGGTTGGTCGGCTACAGTCTGCGACATGGTTTCGACCGTCAACAGGGCGGGTTCTTCTATACCGGGGCGCTGGGGAAACCGGCCGATGACACCACCAAGACATGGTGGGTGCAGGCGGAAGGCTTGGTGGCCTTGCTGGAGATGTATCGGCTGACCGGTGAGCCCCTGTACTTCGACAAGTTTCAGAAAACCCTGCAGTTTGTGGCGCAGCACCAGGTCGCCCCGGGGGGCAGTTGGTGGGCGTCCTGCGATGCCGCGGGCAAGCCTCTGAACTCCATCAAAACGTCGATGTGGCAGGGAGCGTACCATAATGGTCGCGCGATGCTGTTGTGCATCGACCTGCTCGAGGAACTGGCGGAAGGACGTCGGCCGACACCCTGATGGGGGGCGCGCGCTCGCTGGCACGGAAATCTGTGGTCGTGGAATTTCCCGCCAGGAATTTTCGGACGGCAGCCTGTGAGGGCGGGCACTGGCCGGTATATTAAGGGCCGTGAATGTGTGTGCCGACCCGTCGGTCGTTGCGTCGTCGTCCGGAGCGCCGGACACCTTTCGTCAGGAGTTCTGAAATGCCTGTCGTTCTCAATCGACGCCAGATGTTGCGACAGGGGCTGTCCGTGCTGGGCGGGCTGTCGTTGCCGGGGTTGCTCAGGCTGCGTGCGACCGGGGCGGAACCGGCGCCGCGTCGGACCGCGCTCATTCTGGTCTGGTTGCCGGGCGGGGCCAGTCATCTCGAGACGTATGATCCCAAGCCGGGAGCGACCAACGAGTACCGCGGACCGTTCGCCACCATTCCGACGGCGGTTCCAGGCATCCAACTTGGCGAACTGTTGCCCCACCACGCCCGGGTGGCTCAGCGGTTTTCGCTGCTGCGGTCGCTGGTGCACACTGGATTCTGTCATCAGCAGGGGACTCAGCAACTGCTGACGGGACATCCCGTTCGCGAGCTGAAACAGAAGCCCGATGACCCCGACCTGTTGTCGATCGCGCATTACCTGCGGCATGACGCGGCCCGTGAGTTGCCAAATTACGTGGGGATTCCCGCCATCAATTATGGCGGTCCGGCGTATCTGGGGGGCGCGTATGAACCATTCACCATCTCGGGAGACCCGAACGCACCGCAGTTCCAGGTTCCCAACATCACGCTGTCGAGTGACGCCGAACAGGCCCGCATCCTGTCGCGGGTCGCCTTGAGCCGGCAATTCGACCGGTTCTCGCGAGCGGTCGATCAGCGAGCCACCATGGGGGCGGTCGATGCGTTTGATGTGCAGGCGCTGTCGCTGCTCACGGGGACTCGCGCCCGCGAAGCGTTTGACCTGTCGCGCGAAGACGCCGGCACGCGCGAGCGGTATGGTCGCAACTCGTGGGGGCAGCAATTGCTGATGGCTCGTCGGCTGGTCGAGGCGGGCATCGACCTCGTGACTGTTCAGTTGGGTGGTCCATTGTGCGGGCGGGTTGGCAATTGGGACGACCATGCGGTCAACCATCACGTCTTCGACGCCCTCAAATACCGCTGCCAGTTTTTCGATCAGGGAGTCGCCGCGCTGATTGAAGACGTGTTTGCCCGCGGCCTCGATCAACGCACCCTGATTGTCGTCACCGGGGAATTCGGGCGGACCCCCAAAATCAACTATCAGCCCAGCACGGGTGGCGGAATCGGCAGCGGTGCGACGGGAACGGTTCAGCCCGGGCGCGATCACTGGCCCTCGGCGACATCGCTTCTGTTCGCCGGTGGCGGAATTCCGGGGGGACAGGTGATCGGAGCGACCGACCCGCGGGGCGAACAAGTCGTTGATCGGCGGGTGACGACGGGAGATTTTCTGGCGACACTGTACCGCCACCTGGGGATCGACGCCGAGCGGATTTCGGTGACCAACTTCGCGGGTCGACCGGTCCCGATTCTGCCCTATGGCGGACGGGCGATACCGGAACTGACCTCTGGATGAAACGAGGGGCGAGATGAATCTGAGACAGAACCTGGTGTGCGTGATTGTCGTGGGCGCAGTCGCCTGTTTGAGTGGGCCCCCGGCCGTTGTCGCTCAAGAGGCCGGAGCCCCGCCGGGTAAAACCATCGTGACCGTGGCCCGCAGCACGCGCGACGTGCCCCGCAAAGGGGAAGGGGATGTCATTGAGTTGCGGGACGGGCGCCTGCTGCTGATCTATATGGAGTTTTCTGGCGATGGCAGTGATTTCGCCAAGACCCGGTTCGTCGCCCAGGAGTCGGCGGATGGGGGGCGCACGTGGGCCCGGCATCGAGTGATCACCGAAACGGCACCGAATGATCTCAACGTGTATTCACCCAATCTGATCCGAGGCCAGGATGGCAGCGTGCTGCTGCTGTTCATGCGGCAACATCGTCCGGGTGAACTGACCAACCATGTCTGGAAATCGACCGACGAAGGCCAGACGTTTACGCCGCTGGCCGAGTTTGTGCCTCGGCAGGATCTGGCACTCTGCAATGCGACGGTGAAACGGCTGGCCTCGGGACGCCTGCTGTTGCCCGCCAGTCCGCCGGCGCCGGGCAAACCGGCGGCCACCGGTCCCTATGTGGCCACCGCGCTGTACAGTGACGATGATGGCGCGCACTGGAAAGTCTCCCCATCGCCCATCGCGTTGCCGCTGCGCGGGGCCATGGAACCGCATGTCGAGCAGACCGCCGAAGGGCGCATCCTGATGGTCATGCGGAACCAGTTGGGCAAACTGCATCTGTCGGAATCGACGGATGATGGTGCGACCTGGAGTGAAGCGCGGGCGACCGAGCTGACGTCCCCCGAGTCGTGTCCCGAGCTGACGCGCATGCCTGGCTCCGCCGATCTGCTGTTGATCTGGAACAATTCGTACGATCCGCAGTTCCGCTCGCACTATGGCAAACGCAGTCCCCTGACGGCTGCCATTTCGCGGGACCACGGAAAGACCTGGCAGCATGTCCGCAATATCGAAGACGATCCCCGTCGGGCCTTTTCGAATCCGGGGTGCCGGTTTACGAAAAACGGTCAGGCCATCCTCAATTATTGGACGTGCGAATATCTGCCGGACTGGTCCATGCAGGACATCATCGACCAGCGCGTGGCCATCATCGAGAAGGCCTGGTTTTACGGTCCCTCCAGCGAAACACAGATACCCAAATGAGCCGTGCCGATTTCAGAAGTTCCTTCTTGCTGCTGGTGTGCCTGGGTTCTGTCTGCTGTGGCGGGCGCATGCAGGCCGCCGATCCGTCGTCGTCCGTCGTGCGGGATATCGCGACGCACCGCGAGTTGTTTGTCGATCGCTTTCTGATCGATCGCCTGGATCAGGTCGCGCTGAAGTTGCATGAGCCTCAACTGGCGCCCCCGATGACCGAACCCGCCGACAACCTGGAATATGGGACGGTCATTCGCGATGGCGACCTGTTTCGTCTGTACACCCGCGATGGACGGGGGGCCAAATTCGATGGCGACGCACCGGAAGTCACCCGCTACTGTGAAAGTCGCGACGGGATTCACTGGACCCGGCCCAAGCTGGGTTTGTACGAAATCGATGGCAGCCGTGACAACAACGTGATTCTGCACGAGTCGCCGTTCTGCCACAATTTTGCCCCGTTTCTCGATGCCCGCCCGGGTGTTCCCGCCGACGAACGCTTCAAGGCCCTGGCGGGGACAGTGAAATCGGGGCTGGTCGCTTTTCTCTCGGGCGACGGCATTCACTGGCGCAAGCTGCGGCCCGAACCGGTCATCACTTACACGCACGAATACGCGTTCGATTCGCAGAACGTGGCCTTCTGGTCGGAAAGTGAAGGACAGTATGTCTGCTATTTCCGGCATTTCCTCGATAAGCAGTGGCGTTCGGTCTGCCGCACCACCTCGCGTGATTTTGTGACCTGGACCACGCCCGTGCCGTTGCGGCCGAACTTTCCTGGCGAGCATCTCTATACCACCCTGACTCAGCCGTATTTCCGAGCGCCGCAGATCTATGTGGCCACCCCCACCCGGTTTCACCCGGCTCGTGGCGAGAGCACCGATATCCTGTTCATGACGGCGCGCGGCGACAGCCCGTTTGATCGCACGTTCCGCGAGGCGTTCATCCGCCCGGGACTCGATCCCGCCCGCTGGGGTAATCGTTCCAATTACGCCGCCTGGAATCTGGTGCAGACGGGACCCACGGAGATGTCAATTTACACGACGCCGTTTCGGCGGTTCACGCTGCGACTCGATGGTTTGGCGTCAGTCCATGCGGGAGCCGACGCGGGGGAAATGCTCACACACCCGCTGCGATTTTCCGGCAAGGAACTCGTCATCAACTACGCCACGAGTGCCGGGGGCAGCGTGCAGGTGGAACTACAACGGGCCAATGGACAGCCGATTCCCGGTTTCACGCTGGCGGATTGTCGCTCTCTGACTGGTGACGCGATTGAACAAGTCGTGTCTTGGAAAAACGGGAGCGGACTGGCCGAGTTGGTGGGAGAACCGGTGCGCTTACGGTTCAAGCTGTTGGAAGCCGACGTGTTCGCCTTGCAGTTTCGGCCCTGAGCCCGGCGACGGTTTGGGGGGACAGGAACTTCAGGGACTGGTGCGCGGCGTGCCTGCGGTTGCTTTGGTGCCGAATCGCCGCAGCGGGTCAACCGATGCGATAGGTCTGCCTCAAGTCCTCGGCGACCCGGTGCAGTGCCGTCAGTTTCTGCTCGGCGACCTGGGCCGTATTCACCGGGTTGTCGGCGAACGTCGCGAACCCGCAATCGGGATTCAGCAGCACGCGCTGGGGGCCAAATAGCTGTAGTGCCCGCTCGGCTTTCTGGCGAATCGCATCGACGGGTTCGACAGTTGTGGTTTTCGGGTTGATCACTCCCACGCCGATTCTCAGCCTTTCGGGGAGACGCGCCAGCACTTCGAGTTCGCCCGCCCGGGGCGTACAGAGTTCGAGCATCACCGTGCCGACCTGAATCTGCTGCAGATAAGGGAGCAGCGGCACGTAATTGCCCGTCAGGGCCACGCTTTCGTCGCGCGACCAGTTGCCCCGGCAGATATGTAAAGCGGTGCGTTCCACTGGGGCCTGTGCGATGACCTGGTTCAGTAAGGTCCAGGCGAACTCCAGTTCGGTGGCCGGGTCACGTCGGGCTCCCAGGGCACCGCACATGAAGGTGCGGTTTTGCCGGGCGGGATGGAAGACGACTTCCGTCAGCACCTTCTAATCAACCTCCACCACCGAGACTCCCGCCGCCAGCAGAGCGAACAATTCTTCTCGCAGCACACGCACGATGTCCGCTGCCAGCGCCTCGCGCGAGGCGTAAGCCCGATCCGAAATGCATTCCATCCACATTGTCCGAGTCAGCAGGTACGGGCCGGGCAAGGCGACTTTGACCGGCTGCGTCGAAATCGAGCGGACGAACCGCGCCTCATCGACCGCCAGCGGCCGACTGCGTCCCAGGGGGCCGAAGACGGCGGGGTGTCGTACGGTTTCCGCCGGTACGTCGAGCGACCGCAATTCACGCTCGAACTCGGCTGGATCCTCGACGTAGGGAAGCAGGTCGGTAATGGGAATCAACTGGCAGTTGTCGAGAATGCCCCCCACGAAACTCGCATAGCTGTCACGCCGTTGCTCGCCATCGGTCACGACATCGACACCGGCCCGTTCCTGCGCGGCGACGCACAGTCGCACGGCGTCATTGGCGGCCTCTTGAAAGTCGGCTTCGGACATCCGGCCGGAGACGTGCTCGTGCATGGCCGTCAGCATCCAGCGCGGCCGGGGCCAACTGCCGATGCCCATGACCGATAAGGGACGAATGGCGGGGGCCGGTGCCGCGTCTGGCAGTCGCTCGGGAATCGTGATGGCCCGGGGGCTGGCCGGTAAGGGCATAGCGGTGCGGGCTGAATCCGTGACCTTGGCTGCGGGAACGCTGTCGCCGGCGGTGGGGCGCCCGGTGAAGGGGCCGGTGAAGGGGCCTTTGCTGACCAGAAAGCTTCGCTGCTCTCCCTCGCGGACGCACGAGAGCAGTTCGTTGCGGGTCATGCGGCACCACGCCGGCAGGTCTTCTTCGACCGACGATTCCTGCGATTTGATCTCGAGCAGTTGCCCCGGTTGCAGCGGGTCAATGTGCTTGCGGATCAACAGCAACAGGCCGTTGCCGCAGTCGAGCGTGCCGCCGTCGAACGACACGGCGGCGGGCCAGGAATGGCGCGGGACATACTGCATGACTGGTGCACCGAGGCTTTCTCAAATCCGCGTGGGCGACATGCACCCGGGGCGCGGAGCGATCGGCGATTTAGAACGAGACCGAGGCGGCGTCGTCCGAGAGAAACTCGACGAGACGGGCCCCGCCCACGATGGTGGCTCCGGCGACGAGTTTCTTTTCGTCCAGATTGCGGCGTTTGAAGCAGGGGGAGCAGACAAAAATCTGGCCTCCGCCGGCGGCGAAGTTGGCCATCAGTTCCTTCAGCGGGGCGAAACCGGCTTCGTGGATGTCGTCGGCGTAGCCTTGTTCAGCCAGTCGGACCCCTTCGGCCATCAGGAAGACCATGGTTTCCTTTTCGGAACCGAGGGCCGCATTGGCGATGACGAATCCGACCGTGGCTTTGTCCGTGTCATTCTTGGCATAGGTCTGGGTGACGCAAAATTTTCCGGCCATGAGAGCTTCCTCGCGAGGTCAATGGGGTTTACGTTCGAGCACGAATTCGGGGGGGGGCGCACTGAGCAGCCGATGTCCCGTCATGCGGCACCACGCCGGCAAATCCTCAGGCACGCCGGGGTCGTGGGCAATGAGCACGAATTGGGTACCGCCTGGTAAGGGCTTCAGACGCTGGCGCAATTCCAAAATCAATTCGCCACAGCCCATCTGACCGGCATCCCACCGCAGGGGAGTAGCGTTCTCGGCTGTCATGTCGTGCCTTCCGTCAGATTCATTTCGTGTCACTCTTCGTCAGTGTATCGCAGCGCCCGAAAGTTCTGAAGGATTGGAATTCATGAATCGCGATCAACGTGTCTCGATCGGACGCAGTCAGAGGACTCGTGTGTCACATTCGCCAGGTTGAAAACGAAAGAAATTCTGGATGAAGACTGGCTGTTCGTGGTTGGCGTCCGGCCGTTGACATGGCGAACCGCCGTGCCGTAGACTTCGGGCGTATGAATCGGGCTGGCAACTTCGGGATGGAAACACTGTGCACAGAAGCATTCTTAACCTGATGGATCTCCGGTGGCAGGCGCGCTGCGTCTCGCCGGGGTTCACCTGAATGCGTTCTGCCCTCTAACTGCGTGCCAGTTGTTCTCAACTTCTTTCTGGCTGCTCCGCGCCCCTGATTTTTGGCGTGGAGTGCATCTGGCCTCCCTGTGCCAATACCGGCTCGACCGGATGCTGATGCCCTGTCGCGGGTGATTCCGCGGCGTGCCAGAAATTTCGCAGACCTCGGCTGACCCGTGCTGGTCAGACTGGCTTCGCTCAGGGCGGGTTCCCCAGGTATCCCGCCGTTTCGCAGAGAATGTGCGTCTTCAAACCGAATTCCGTCTCCCCTCGACTGGAGAATCTTATGAAATCTCAGCGTACCCTGGTTCGTACTCCCCTGCGTCACTCGGTTGCTAGCCCGCGCGCCGCGTTCACGTTGATTGAACTGCTCGTCGTGATTGCGATTATCGCCGTGCTGGTCTCGTTGTTGTTGCCGGCCGTGCAGCAGGCCCGCGAGGCGGCTCGCCGCAGTCAATGCGCCAACAATCTGAAAGAGCTTGGCCTGGCGATCCATAATTTCGAAGAGGTACAGAAATCACTCCCCTCGAGCCGGATGGGACCGCAACATGCCACCTGGTTTGTGCAGATCCTGCCCTATATCGAACAGCCGGCGCTGTACAATCAATGGGACCTGAGTCGTCCGTATTACCTGCAGACGGCCGCTGTTCAGACGGCGCAAGTGCCGGTCTTTTACTGTCCGTCCCGGCGTTCGAGTCTGCTCAGCACCCAGTTCGAGGTGTCCAGCACCGGGGTGCCGGACACGAATCTGTACCCGGGGGCCATGGGGGACTACGCCGCCAATGGTGGTCAGTTCGCCGGTTCCATCGTCGATAATCCGCTGTGTAACGGCGCCATGTGCCAGGCGAATTCGCAGGTGAGCGGAAGTCAGATTGTGTCGACGACTTCGCGCACCAAAATGCGGGATTTTACCGACGGCACGAGCCAGACGTTTCTGGTGGGAGAAAAGCATGCCCCTGTGACGCGCTGGGGGCAGAGTGGTCCGACCTGGGGTGACGGAGCGATCTTCAATGGAGATTACCCCCGCAACTACAACCGGATCGCCGGCCTTCCCAAGTTCAATCTGGGACAAGGACCGAATGACCTCTCGGGGCCGTTCCATTGTAAATTCGGCAGCGATCACATCGGGATCTGCCAGTTCCTGTTCACCGATGGCCACGTCGCTTCGCTGAATAATTCGGTCGATCTGGATCTGCTGAATCGTCTGGCGGTTCGCAACGACGGTCGTGTGGTGGGAGATTTCTAACCGTGAACAGGCTGCTGCGCGGGAAATGCCTGGCCTGGCTGGCCCTGCTGTGCCTCGGCTGCGCTCCGGCCGCCGAGGTGGTGGACGATACGCCTCCACCAACCAGGGTCAGTACCGATTTCGCCCGACTGCCGGAACTCCTGGAAGGAATTACAGGATCGGGCCAGGTCGTGTTGTATGAAGGTCTCCCCAGTCCATTCTGGGAGCCGCAGTTGCGCGACCAGGAACTCAACAGTGCCGACACGCGGCTTGTGCAGGGGCACCGGGTCTACGACACGCCGCAAGACCCGTCGGCGGCCGATGGACCAAAGTTGACGGAGATCCTGTCGAGCAGCCAGAGCTATGCGCCGCTGGTTTCGGGAAGTCCGAAAACGTGTGGGGAATTTAATGTCGAGTTTTGTATCGAGTTCACCCATGGTTCAAAGATCACCCAGGTCCTGATTTGCCTGGAATGTGGCGAAGTGCTGCTCTTCGGCCCGGCGGGGGAACTTCATTGCCGGCTGTCGCCGGAATCCCTGAAGCTGTTGCCCCCCTTGTTAAAGCCCTATGAACAGGGGGAGAAAGGGGAGAATCCGTATTCGAAAAACTGATTTCTGGTCGCACGCGAGAGTCGTGGCTCGATGGCGGCTGGAAACGCCACTGGTCGTTCCCGCGTGACCTGCGGAAGGGGCGGCGGCCGCTTTTGTTTCTTCCGATTCGGCAGTCGCGGGACTGGTTTGGGACGGGTTCGGCGATGGCCTCTGGTGAAATCGCAGGTTGACGTCGTTTGCGTTGTGCCGTTACAATCCACTCATACAAATTGGCTCCCCGTTGACTCCCGCCTGATTGCCGTAAATTATGAGCAGTAAAAGGTTTGTGCTGAATGCGGCACGATCATCCCGGCAGGGGGCGCTCATCAACGTCGGAAAAGATTCCGATGAATATCAAGAGCTCACCAACTCGATGACGATGGCCGCCGAAGACATGGCGGAAATTGGACTGGCGGAAGGTCAGTTCGCGATTGTTCGTACCGAGTTTGGCGAAGCCCGTTTTAAGTGCCAGTCGGGAAAGATCCCTCTCGGTATGATATTCATTGCTTACGGTCCGCCGACCTGCCGCTTGATGGGTGGCGATACCGATGGCACGGGCATGCCGACATCCAAGGGTTGGCAGGTCGAAGTTGTGCCGGAGTGATGTGGCGAAAACGATCGTGATGGCGCTTGCACCGGGAGTAGAGAACATGTCGTTAGAACATCAGCAGGACGAAACGGTCGATCCGCTGCAGGATCATTTCTCGATCGAAGGCGACCAGACGGGGTTGCCTGCCTGGACGGAAGTCGCCGAGGGACGCTTCATGCCGCGGCGCGTCCGAGGCAGTTTCCCCGGCCGGGCCCTGGGTTGAGTGTTCACCGTTCGGTCATCCGGTTCGGATGACAGTGTTTGCCGCGAAATCGAAAAGTAATCTCGAACAGCCTTTGTCGTTAACCTCTGCCTCAGCTCAGTGAGTCCGACTATGTCGCTTCAGGTTATTGAAAACGCCACCTGTACCTTCTGTGGCTGCGTCTGTGATGACATTCAACTGCATCACGACGACATGCGGATCCACAAGGCGAATCACGCGTGCGTGCTGGGGACGGCCTGGTTCTTGAACCACACGGCCGAGAAGAAGTATCCCGTCGCACTCGTGGACGGCCGCGAGGCGACACTGGATGAAGCGATTGAAGCCGCCGCGACGCACCTGCACGCGGCCGACATGCCGCTGGTGTACGGCATGAGCAACACGACCTGCGAAGCCCAGAAGCAATGTGTGGCGCTGGCCGACCAGCTTGGAGGGCTGCTCGACAGTCACACGTCGTTGTGACACGGTCCTACCGAAATCGCCGCCCAGTTGGGTGGTAAAGTCACTTGTACGCTGGGCGAAGTCAAACAGCGGGCGGATTTCATCATTTATTGGGGAGGAAATCCGGCGGAGTGCCATCCCCGGCACTTCACCAAATACACCATCATGCAGAAAAGCCGGTTCTTGCCCCGTGGGCGCAAAGACCGAACGATGGTGCTCGTCGATATCCGGGAAACCAAGAGCGCCAAGGCCGCCGACATTTTTCTGCAGATTCGGCCCGGTAAAGATTTTGAACTGATTACCATTTTGCGAGCCCTGATTAAGGGGCAGCCGGTCGCGGACGAACAGATCGCCGAGACGGGGCTGAGCCGGGCCGTCGTGGACGACCTGATCGCCCGCATGAAACGGGCGAAGTTTGGGTGCATGTTTTTCGGGATGGGTTTGTCGATGACTCGCGGCAAGCACATGAACAGCGCGGCGCTGCTGTGCCTGGCCGCGGAAATGAACGCCTTCACCAAGTTCGTGGCGATGCCGATGCGCGGCCACGGGAATGTGACCGGCGCCGACGTCATCATGCGCTGGCAGACCGGCTTTCCGTTCGGCATTTCCTTCAATCGCGGTTACCCGCGGTACAACCCAGGCGAATTTTCGACGGTGGATGTCCTGGTTCGCGGAGACTGCGACGCGGCGTTCATCATCGGGGCCGATCCCGGGGCGACCATGCCGCAACCGGCTATCGATCATCTGGCCCGCATTCCCACAATCGTGCTCGACCCGCACGTGACGCATACGAGTCGGATTGCCCGCGTGCATATCACGACCGCGCCGCAGGGAATTGCCGCGCCGGGAACCGCCTACCGCATGGATGAGTTGCCGATGCCGCTGAAGCCGGCGCTGAAATCGCCGTATCCCAGTGATGAAGAAGTTGTTCGTCGAATCAATGAGGCGATTGCCCGCAAGCCGTTCTGGCTGCCGGACGGTCGCCAGCCCCAGATGGTCGCCACGCTTGGCTGAAGTATGATACGAATTACGGGTGGCAAAGTTTACGATCCCGCCAATGGCATCGATGGCGAAATCAAGGATCTGTGCATCGACGACCATGGGAAGTTTGTCGCTTCGGTGTCGGGTGGACGGACGATTGATGCCACTGGCATGATCATCTTCCCCGGTGGGGTTGACGTCCATACGCACGTCGCTGGCGGGGCCATTAATTTTGCCCGGGCGATGACCCCCGAAGATCACCGTCGTACTCAGGCCTTCATGCGCACCAAGACTCGTCGCAGCGGGCTGGGGGGCATGGCGCCGACCACCTTTGCGACTGGCTATCTTTACGCCGGCATGGGGTGGACGACGGTCAATGAAGCCGCCGTGCCGGTGCTGTCCGCCCGGCACACGCACGAAGAACTGGCCGACATCCCAATTGTGGACAAGGCCTCGCTGACCTTGATGGCCAACAACGAGATCATGCTCGACCTGCTGGAGCAGGGGGAGTTCGAGCGGGCCAAGCAGGTCGTGGCCTGGTATCTGTGGGCCGCGAAATCGTATGGCATCAAGGCGGTCAGTCCGGGCGGCGTGGCCGCCTGGAAGTGGGGCAAAGACGCCAAGCAGTTGACGTCTCCGATCGCCGGTTACGACAAGCTCACGCCGGGAGATATTGTCACCCAGCTCGCCCGGATCTGCGATGAGATGGGTTTGCCCCATCCCATGCACCTGCACTGCAACAACCTGGGGGCGCCCGGCAATATTGCCACGACGCTCGACACGTTGAAGCACCTCGAAGGCCGGCGGGCGCACATCGCCCATTCGCAGTATCATGCCTATGGTGGCGATGGCTGGGACACAATGCGGTCGGAAACGACGCAGCTCGCCGAGTATTTCAATACGCATCCCGGCATTACCACCGACGCGGGGGCGGTCGTGTTTGGCGACACGGTCACGATTACCGCGGACGGTCCCTGGCAGCACCTGTTGTATAAGCTCACCGGGCGCAAGTGGGGCAATCTGGATGTGGAAAACGAAACGGGCTGCGGCATTGTGCCGTACACCTATCGCCCGAGTAATCTCGTCAACGCGGTGCAGTGGGCCTGCGGGCTCGAATTGCTGCTGCTGATTCGCGATCCTTGGCAGGTGTTTCTGTCCACCGACCACCCCAATGGCGGCTGCTTCTGGCGCTATCCCGAGATCATTCAACTGCTGATGAATGCGGATGTGCGCAAGGAATGCCTGCAGAAAATTCCGGATCGCATCAAAAGCAGCATGGTCCTGCCGGAAATCACTCGCGAATACACGCTGTCAGAGATCGCCGTGGCGATGTCGGCCGGTCCGGCTCGGGCCCTGGGGCTGAAAGAAAAGGGGAACCTCGGGCTGGGTTGCGATGCCGATCTGGTCATTTACGAGTCGGACCCCGACGTTTTGAAGATGTTCGGCCACCCGCGATATGTGATTAAGGCGGGCGAAGTCGTCATTGAAGACGGCGACATTCGCGAAGCCCCGCAGGGGAAGGAGTTCCTCGTGAAGCCGGCTTACGATCCGGCGACCGACGAATTCATGCGCCCGCTGTTTGAAGATCATTACACGATGTCGTTTGAAAACTACCCTGTCGAATTTGAGCGGCTTGAGCATCCCGAGCTGCGCGACTGCATCCCCGTTACCGAGCGCTAGTCTCGCCATGCCGATCACATTCCATCTCAAACGACCGCCGACGGTCCCCCTCGAGGCAGAGGTTCTGTCGCCCGACGTCGTAGGCAGTCTGACCAATTCCGAGATCCGCTCGCTGACCGTGTACCATGGCAAGCGCCAGTTGCCGTTGAGTGAGTTTTTTGACGTCGAGGGTGAACAGAGTGATGACCTGGTGTTCCACGGCGCCCTGAACAAGGTTCGCTGGGTGGGGCGTGCCATGAGCCGGGGGAGCATCACCGTGCATGGTGACGTCGGGATGCACCTGGGCGCGCACATGTCCGGCGGCCGGATTGAAGTTCATGGCAATGCCAGTGACTGGGTCGGCGGTGAGATGAAAAAGGGGCTGATCCACGTGCATGGCAACGCGGGTGGACAAGTCGGGGCGGCGTATCGGGGATCGAATATCGGAATGAAAGATGGCGTGATCCTCGTCGATGGCTCGGCCGGGCTGGAAGTCGGCATGCGGATGCGCCGCGGGACGATCGTCATTGGCGGGCCGGCTCGCGATTTTGTCGGGCTGCAGATGAAAGGGGGCACGATTGTGCTGCTGTCGGGGGCTGAAATTCGGACCGGCGCCTGGATGAACCGCGGCACCATCATTTCTCTCCAGCCGCTGCAACTGATGCCCACCTTTGCCTGCAGCGGGGTGCAGAATCCCGTATTCGTGAATCTCTATTCCCGGTTTCTGCAGTCTTGGGGAATTCACCTCCCGTTCGCGGCCAGCGAAGGGGTTTATCGGCAATACCGTGGCGATCTGGCCGTTTCGGCCAAGGGTGAAATTCTGATCTGGCAGCCGGCTTAGGCCGGGCGCGGTGGACTCCTCGGGAGTCCTTCATCAGGCCCGCACGGGTTCATCCGCGCTGCCGGTTCCTGACGCCGGATCCGTGAATTGCTTTTCGCATCCGACCTGGCAGGTCTTCTGCTGCCAAGGGGCCGCGCTCGGTTGATCCCTGAATGCGTCTGGTATGGCGGGGCGATTGTGCCGCAGGGGATGAGATCGGGTCGCCTCTCGTTTGGAATCGGCCATCTTTGAGAATTTCGGAAAAAATTCTCAGAATTCCTGTCATCAATCGGCCGCGCGGGTTAAGTGTAAGTGCGGCGTGTGTCTGTTGCGTTTCGCCGCAAGTTACCGGAAACCGCTGGTTGCCGAGCGCATCGCGGTCCGGGATGGCGGAGCTCCCGCGTGGGGCGTGGAATGGACGTGTGATATGGACGAACAGATTCGACAGGCGACGCGGCATTGGACACTGGCCCAACCGGTGGTGTCCGCGTTCATCCTGTCGCTCGTCCGCGATTTTTCGGCCCGCGATGATGTTCTGCAAGAGACGGCGGTCGCCGTGATTGAGTCGTTCGATCGTTACCAACCCGATCGGCCGTTTGTGGCCTGGGCCCTGGGAATTGCGCAGAACCAGGTCCGGCTGTACGTTCGCCGCCAGCACCGAGAACGGCTGGTCTTCGATGACGCTCTGGTGGCGCAACTGGCGCAGGTTTTCGAAACCCTGCCCTCCGAGCCACGAACCGCGTTGGGGTATCTGCGGGAATGTCTGGGACACTTAGAGAACAAGGCTCGTGAGTTGTGCGAATTGCGTTACGGACGCGATTTGCGGCCTGCTGAAATCGCCGACACGGTGGGGATGTCGGCCAATGCAGTCGCCAAGGCTTTGCAGCGGATTCGCGATCAGTTGCGTGCGTGCATTGAACGGAAGTCGGTCGTGGAAGGGAGTTCGCTATGACGTCTGGTTCTCCGGAACAGATCTGGCGTTATCTCGATGGCGAAATGAGTGCCGACGAAGAGAGTCAATTCCAGGAATGGCTGCGTGCCTCGTCCGACAATGCCCGCGAATTTGCTCAAATCACCCTGTTGCACGATCGGTTGCGAACGGAACACCTGCTCGATGCGGTGGTTTCGAGTGCCGCGCACGAATCTGCGGCCACCGCCGTGGTGGTCCGCCGACGGTCGCGTCCACTGGCATTCCTCGGGAGTCTGGCCGCTGCCGGAGCGGTGCTGCTGCTGCTCTGGCTGGGAATCGGCCGCACAACGGTTTCGGCCGCCAGTGAACTGGATCGCCTTCTGCGAGCCCAGAGCCAGGGGCCGGACAAAACATATGAAATTACGGTGGAGCGGGTGGCGGCACCCAGTCCGCGGCACACTGAGCGTGACCAGGAACACCGACCCCCGAAACCGTCGATCGACGGGGCGCTGTTGCACATTCGACAGGGAAATCAGTTCGTCCTCGTGCGCCAGTTGCCGAATGGCCAGCAGTTTCTCACGGGTTGTAACGGGCAGGTGAGTTGGGCCATTCGGCCCGAGGGCCCGGTGCGAGTGAGCCAGGATTTATCGAGATTCAATCGGGATGTCCCGGGGCATGAGCAGGGCATGCCGTTGTTTGACGTGGAGCATGATCTGGAACAGTTGCGAACCGCGTATGACGTGCAGTTACTGCCGGTGGAGAACGGTGATGATGCCGCGAGCGAGCAGGAACCCACTCGGTTGATCGTGGCCGTCAAAAAACGGGGATATCGCGGTCCACAGCGCGTGGAAATTGCCTATGCTGTTCGCTCGGGGCGGATTCACCAGTGGCGATTTGTCGATATGCCCTACGGTCCGGAACGCCTCACGTTGCGTCTGACGCTGACGGATGAAGCCCATCTGGGGCCGGCCTTCTTCGATCATGCCACCCATCATGCCCCCGATCGCACCATTGCAGAGGAGTGAACCATGAGAGACTTTCGGCGCATCACGTTGGCTCTGCTGTCCGTACTGGCGCTTGGGTACTGGGCTGTTGGCCAGGACCGCAAGGGGGCGGCCAAAGACAAAGTTCGTAAGCCACAGATGAGCGATACGATCAAGGCCAATATGTACGCCGACAACTGGTTCATGCTCTACATCAATGGCGAACTGGTCGCCGTCGATTCCATCAAGTTCATTCCGCACAATGTGGTGTCGGTCGATATTCTACCCAGTTACCCCATGACGATTGCCGTGCTGGCCAAAGATAACGCCGATCCGAAAACCGGTATGGAGTATGCGAATACGAATATCGGCGACGCCGGGTTCGTTTTGAAATTTGGTGACGGTACGGTGACGAACGCGCGCTGGAAAGCGAAACGGTTTTCCTGGGGGCCCATCGATCACGACACGAAAAATCCGCGGGTCGAGAACCTGCCCCTACCCGACAACTGGTATGCCGTCGATTTCGACGATTCGGCGTGGGGATTTGCCCGCGAATACACCGAAGACCAGGTGGGGCCCAAACCGCCGTTCTATGAACATGATTTCCAGGGGGCCCGCTTCATCTGGACAGACGACATTGAACTCGACAATACGGTCATCTTCCGCTTCGTCGTGAAATCGCCGCCGGACGGTAAAGCACGCCCCGATTTTTCCAATCTGAACAACTTGGTTCCTGACCAACCGCCGCGGGGCGGAAAGAAAAAGCCTCGCTGATCGTTCCCCTTTCGGAGACTGGCTCACATGAAATTCCTGATCGGAGTTCTGGCAATACTGGCCGGGGTACCGGCGGTCGCCGCCGATCGTCCCAACATCATTTTGATGCTGGCCGACGACCAGGGCTGGAATGGCCTGTCGGTTCGCATGCATCCCGATCGGGCGGAATCGCGAGGCGACATGTACCACACACCCCACCTGGAGCGCCTGGCGGCACAGGGGATGCGGTTTTCTCAAGCGTATGCCCCGGCGCCGGTCTGTTCGCCATCGCGGATCAGTATTCAGACAGGGCGCAGTCCCGCCGCACTGCATTGGACCAAAGCGGCCCCTCCCGAAGCGGGGCACAAGCTCAGCGAACCCCGCAACATCAAGCAGATTGCGGATCGCGAAGTCACGATTGGCGAGTTGTTGCGCCGGGCCGGGTACGCGACGGCGCATTATGGAAAATGGCACATCAACGGCGGCGGTCCCGGACAGCACGGGTATGACGAATCCGATGGCGACACGGGCAACGAGCAGGCGTTTGAGTTCAAGGATCCCAACCCGGTCGATATTTTCGGCATGGCGGAGCGTGCCGAACGGTTCATGGCGAAATGCGCCCGCGCCGGCCAACCGTTCTACATTCAGTTGTCGTGGAATGCGCTCCATGCTTCGCAAAACGCGCTGCAGGCCACACGCGCGAAATACGAACAGAAGCTGGGGGCCCGAGATTCCAAGCGAGCGGACGTCGCGGCGATCACCGAGGATCTTGATACCGGCGTCGGTCGGGTACTGGATTCCATCGAACGCCTGGGGCTGACGGGCAACACGTACGTCATTTACACGTCTGACAACGGTGCCGGCGGTGGAAAAAAGCTCCTGCACGGTGGTAAAGGCGACGTCTATGAAGGAGGGATTCGCGTCCCGTTGATCGTCCGCGGGCCGGGGGTCAAACCGAACTCGTTCTCGAGCACCCCTGTGGTGGGTTACGACTTTCTCCCCACGTTTTGCGAGTGGGCCGGGTTGCCTCGGTCGGCGGTGCCTGCCGAAGTTGAAGGGGGCAGTTTTACGGCGCTGCTGGCCCAGAACGGCCAGGGGGCTGTCCAGCGCCCCCGCGAAGAACTCGTGTTTCATTTTCCACACTACCAGGGAGACACACCGCACTCGGCCATCCTGCTGGGCAACCTGAAGCTCATGCATTTCTACGAAGATGACCGTTACGAACTCTACGACCTCGGCCAGGATCTCAGCGAACGCCATAACATCGCCGCGGAACGCCCTGCCGAGACACGCCGGTTGAGTGAACGGCTGCAAAAGTACCTGGCTGCGGTTGATGCCCAACTCCCCCCACCGAACCCGGATTTTGATCCCAATCGTCCGGCAGAACCGCGGAAACGTGGGGGCAAAAACAAGCCAGAGAAACCCCGAAAATCATGACCGGATCTGCCCGGCATGAGCTGTCTGGCACCGCACCCGATGAAGATCCTGCAGGAGAACGTGATGTCCAGATGGTGCCTTCGTGTTTGTGTTCTATGCTGCCTGACCAGTCAGCAGTTGTCCTGGGGACACCCGGGACCCGGGCACTCGAAATCGAAGTCGGGCAGTCTCCCCACTTCGTCCTCCGGGCGCGACTGGTCAAACTCCCGGACGGCGACGGTTGAAGCCGGTTCGTTTGTCATGGCGCGCGAGGGGATTGTGCAGATTCGTCGTGCCGATGATTCGCTGATGACGCTGCCCCTTCGTGAATTGAGTCCGGAAGACCAGGAGTTTGTCATCCGCCGCATGGAAAAGATTCGTGAAGCTGTGGAAGAGCCGGTCAGGCTGGCGCAGGCTGGTCGACGCGGCGGAGCGACTGATCGTTCGGCCGCCCCGTTGATCGCTGAGCACTTCGAGCCCTTCGTGAAACTGCAGGCGATTCAGACCCGCTGGGACGAACGGTATTTCTATGTCGAGTCCAACGGTATTCCCGCCCACCAGATGATGGTCGGCATCACCTCCTGGCAGCAGCAAGTGCCGCTGCCGCAGAAATATGTGGGTGACAATGCCTGGCAGATTCCTCTGCATCCGCAACCGGCGCAGAGCCCAGCGACGACCAAGAATCGATTTCTTCGCGGTGCAATCGCGATCGCGGTCAACGGAATCCCGATTTTTAATCCTCTGAATAATCGCGGCGACGACGCTTATCTGTTTGGTGAACTCGACGAGTTCGGCGGTCATTGTGGTCGGGCCGATGACTATCACTATCACATCGCCCCCGTGCACCTCGAAAAGACCGTTGGCGCGGGGAAACCCATTGCTTACGCACTGGATGGTTATCCGATTTACGGTTATCAGGATCCGAAAGCACCTGACTTTGCCCCACTGGACAGCCTCAATGGCCACAAGGATGCCAAGGGGAATTATCATTATCACGCCACGAAGACCTATCCGTATTTGAACGGGGGCTTCTTTGGCGAGGTGGTAGAGAAAGAAGGGCAGGTCGATCCGCAGCCCCGCGCCGAACCGTTACGCCCCTCACTGCCTCCGTTGCGTGACGCCAAAATCGTCGGCTTCGAAGAAGTTCGTGCGGGCAGTTATCGCCTGACGTATGAGGTGCAGGGGAAGCGTGGCACGGTCAGCTATCAACTGTCGGACAATGGTGCCGCCTCGTTCGAATTTGTCGATCCCCAGGGGCGCAAGTCCACACAAACGTATTCGCCGAAACGTCGTGGGCGGGGAGACGCCCCCGATCGGCCAGGCGACCGCCCGCCACCGCGCGGAGAAAAGCCGCGGCGAAAGGACGGTCGCACAGGTCAGGCTCAGCCCGCCGCCGTCGGGGCCGATGCCGACATCGCCCGACTGGTAGTCAGCAGTTCGTCGGTCGATGAACAGGGAAGGCTGTCGCAGGCTTGTACCTGCGATGGCAAGTCCGAGTCCCCCGCAGTGACCTGGAAGGAGGCTCCGGCGGGAACCAAAGCGTTTGCGCTGAGCTTGTGGCATACCGCACCCGATCAGGAGAAGTCGTATTGGGTCGTCTACAACATTCCAGCAAAAACGACGAGTGTGGCCCAGAACAAGAAGCCTGAAGGCACGATCGGGCTCAATGATCGCCGTCGGGCCGAGTTTGACCCCATGTGCTCGCGCGCTCCGGGCCTGAAAACGTACCACATCACCGTCTTTGCGCTCTCTCAGAAAATCGAGCTGGCGCCCGAGAACGCCACCCGGGCCAACCTGCTGGAAGCCATTCGGGGGCGAGTCCTGGCGGAAGGGACCCTCGATTTTCAATATGAACGAAAGGCCCCGTGATGCGAATGCTCTGCCTGCGATCCGTGCTGCTGGTTGGATTGTGCCACTGCTGCTTGCTATTCGGTGCAGCCACGGCGGAGGCCGGTGCATCCACCCGACCTCCCAATATCGTGTTCATTCTGATGGACGATATGGGCTGGCGCGACGTCGGGTTCATGGGAAATGCCTTTGTCGAAACACCTCATATTGATCGATTGGCGAAGAACGGATTGGTCTTCACCCAATCGTATTCCGGGGCCCCGAACTGTGCCCCCACGAGAGCCTGTCTGATGTCGGGGCAGTATCCCCCCCGCCACGGGATCTATACGGTGGTCGATCCACGTCAACCCCCTGGTTCTCCCTGGCACAGACTGCTGGCGGCCGAGAGTTTGTCCGAACTGAATCCGCGGGTGGTCACGATTGCCGAGGCCTTGCAGTCGGGTGGGTATCAGACAGGCTTTTTCGGGATGTGGAATCTGGGACGCGGTCGGAGCGGACCTGTCACTCCGGGGGGACAGGGATTTCAAACGGTGGTTTTCCCCGAGAACCTGGGGTTCGCGAAGGATGCTTATGCCACGGAACGTGGCGAGTATCTCAGCGATCGCCTGACCGACGAAGTCTTGAAATTCATGGATGCCGCACGCGAGCAGCCGTTTTTTGTGTACCTGGCCGATCATGCGGTACACGCCCCGTTTCAGCCGAAGCCCGCTCTGCTGGAGCACTTCGAACGCAAGGGGAGCGCCGGCAAAGATCGGCGTGATGATCCAGCCTATGCTGCGACCATCGCGGCTGTCGATCAGAATGTCGGACGCATCATGGAAAGACTGGCGAAGCTGGGCCTGGCGGATGAAACCATCGTGGTCTTCACGTCAGACAATGGAGGCACACCGCAATACACCGCGCCCCTGCGAGGCAGCAAAGGCGAACTGTATGAGGGGGGCATTCGCGTGCCCCTCGTGGTTTCGTGGCCGGGCCTGAAATCCGCGGGAACGCGTTGCGATTTTCCCGTCCAAACGATTGATTGGTATCCCACCTTGCTGGAATTGGCCGGACTCTCGCCCCCTGCGGGACAAGAACTGGATGGAGTCAGCCTGGTTCCGATCTTGCGTGGCCTGCCACGACTCTCGCGGACACAGTTGTTCTGGCATTTCCCCTGTTACGTCGGGAAAGCCACGCCTGCAAGCGCCATTCGTGACGGCGATTTTAAGCTGATTGAGTTCTTCGAGAATGGGGGACGCCGCGAATTGTATGACCTGCGCAACGATCCTCATGAAGAACACGACCTGGCGGCTTCGCGGCCTGAAAAGGCACAATCTCTGTACGGGAGTTTGCAGGCCTGGCAACGCGCGACAAGTGCCGCACTGCCGCGTGGCGACAATCCGGATTTTGATCCCCGGGCGGAACGTCCCCGCGGGAATCGGCCCGCCGAAGGTGGAGGCCGGCGTGGAAATGGCAAAAAGGGAAAGCCCAAATAGTGTGCCCCGTTTCCGGAGACCGTGAGTTTTTTCCCGGGCCGCCCGCCGGACACGCTGATCACATGCCGTGCTGGCGTAAGAGTTGCACGACCCTCTCGCGATTCATTTGAAAAGCTTCCCAGACCGATTCGCACCATTCGTCGATGGCCCGGTCTCGGTCGGGCCCAGGAGGAGCGGCCAGCACATGCAGGGCCGTCATGTCACCTCGGTCGTCAGGCAACTCGAAATCGGGCCACGTATGTTTCTGTTTTCCCAGGTCCATGTGAACGCGTTGCACGTTTCGTCCGGTAAAGCCGCGTTCGACATGCAGATACAGGCCAATCAGCCCGAACGTCAGGGCGATGGGTTTTGTCTGCCGGTCGGCATGCTGCACCGCGAAGGCATCCACGACATGCTGGTGGATGAACGACGGATGCCAGTGCGACAGGGTGTAACAGCACAATTCGTGATAGGCCTCGAGATCGGTCATGGCACCCACGATCTTAGCGACTGGCGTTCATTTCGGCTTCGCTGAGACGAATTCCAGGTCCACCGTGTCTCCCGCGTGCCCCTGGGCCACCGGATCGAACCGGAGTCGGCGGATGACACCCCGATATTGCGGATGCTGGGCCAGGTGGACTTCGTAGGTGCGCATCTGGCCGTCGGGAATGACCGGGATGGACACGGTTTGTTTCCCGGAAAAACCGGGGGTTGCCGCTGTTTCCCAGAATAACTCGGCGGTATTTTGCCGTGTTTTCCAGGCCCCGCGAATGAAGAGTCGGGGGACGTCTCGGGCCTGCCAGTGACCTTCGGGACCGATCAACTGCGGATCGTCGCGTTCCAGTTGCAGATGCCAGTGGCCTGCGAACGGAGTGCCAGAGTCTGGCACGTTGACGGTCCACCAGTGCTGACGATTGTGAGTGAAGCGGTCGTCCGGACCGGTGACTTCTGGACGCAATTGCCTGGCGACCGCCCGAATGTTGGGTAAGGTGTCGAGGACCAGTACGTAACGATATTCGTAGACGATATTGTGATCGAGGATTTCTTGCCGGATCGGGGCCAGGTAGCCGGTGGAGTCATCGCGGGGGCCGCCCGCAGTTTGGGAGCCATAGAAGCCCCCCAGGAATCTCACGACCCCTGGGTGAATCAGCCCCAGGCCCCAATCGTGTTCGTCCACCAGAGCGGCCCAGTGCTCGGTGGCGAAAAACGTATTCCAGTGTGGCCGGCCGTCGACGGCCGGTTTCTTGGGAATCTCTTGGGTGGCCTGATCGGTGAACGGATCGTCACCCGTATAAGTGAGCAGGCGGTGGAGTTTGCCGATCGTATACAGTGCCGGTAATTCCTGATCGAGTGCCGGATAAGTGATCTGGTCAGACCGGCGATTCGTGAGGCGGTTGCGAACCTGTGCCGTGCGGCCGGACAGAGAGATCCAGGTTTCAAAAATGCACTCCGCCGCGACGTTCCGCAAGGCCCACTGTCGGGGAATCGACTTGACGTACAGCACCTTTCCATCATTCGTGGTTTCTACGATTTCTGATGCATGTCCATAGACGTCGCCCGCACTGACGGGGTTCCAGGGCCAGTCCTTCCAGGCGGGATGTGCCATGCCAAAGGGTTTGGGGCCGGCATAGTACGACTGGCCGATCCAGCGTCCGAAATCGTGCACGTTGACAACGTTTTCGCCCGTCTGTGCGTCGGCCAGGTAGCCAATGCTGCCACCGCGGCTGAGATCGACCCCCAAACGAATTTGACCATTGTCGAGAAACGATTGATTTGAATCACTCTGTTTCCGGATCGTTGGTTCCTGGGCGCTGGTCTGTCCCGGATCAATTCCGAGGACCACGATCACGATCGCCAGGTGCCAGTGTCGCCAACTTTGCATGGATGTACTCGCTGAAAATCACATTGGCCGTGATCAGCCCCCTGTGGACTGAGGGGAGCCTGAACCGAACCGTTTAAAACCACTGAAAATCTCCCGGCACTTCACCGCCGGCCGGTGGGCCTGCGTGCCGTCAGATTCCGAGGTCGATGCTGCTGGAAACCAATCGCATGCTGCCATCCCTCATCAGCGTGTGCACGCCACCCGGATGATAGCGGCCGGCGGTAAAGACCGTACAGGTCGAGTGGGTGATCGCGAGGCCCAATCGACTGCTGGTGAAATCGCAGGCGTAAGTTCTACCTGACAGTGCGCAGGAGATTGCTGTATCGGCGGGGATGTGGGTGAGAACCCGGAGTCCAAAATGATGCCGTTCACCCATTGGTCATGCCCGATGTTCGGTGTCTTACTGTCTCTCAGCGTCAGAACCATCCGCAGGCGCGGCCGGCAGAGGAATGTTCAGGCCTGTCGGATTCAGGCCACCGCACAAGACCGGCTGACAGGCCTGCACTTCGGCAGCGGCGGCTGTGTTGCTCATGCCGTCGCCGATGCCTCTGGCTGCCGTCGGTAAATTGTCGAGAATGTTTGGCCGCGTTAATTCACAGAAGGTTTTGGCGTGGCACACCACGGCCTGCCACCGGATTCGCCCACCGTTGGCCCGTTCTCGACGGGGAACAGCCAGCCAAGGTGATGGCCTTGCGTCGGCGGCCGCCGACGCAAGGCTTTGCCAATTGGTCCCTGCGTTTGCTGGCGGATAAAGACGTAAACTGGCAGGAGCGGCTGGCGAGGTTTGGGCGGTCGGGGCGACAGGTTCGTGGTTGGCGTCAGGTCGAGTCAGCGGCTGGATTCCCCCGGGATATTCAGGTTCAACTCCTGCTGGGATTCACTCCAGGTGATACGCAACGGTGAAGTCTCTGGCTGCTGGTATTCCGCTGGAATCGTCAGCGGAGACCCGGCGGACTCCACTGTGAATACGTATTCGCCGTCCTTAAGCCAGAGTGAGCCCTTGGCCTCATTAGTGAAGAGTTCGAATGCTCCGTCTTGGTCAGTGATTCCAAAACCCAGTTTGGCCAGCGGTTGTTCCGCGGAGTCGAACACGGTGACATGCATATCGCTGGCGGGTTGACCGGCGATCTGTAAGGTTCCAATGGTTCCGCCGGGAGTGGGCTGCGGGCCGCCACAACCCAGACTCAGAACGATCAAACCCAGCCACCAGTGCCGTGCCGGCAATTTCCAGCACCTGTTCGGCCCGGGATTCATCGTGGGTACGAAATGTGGCTTCATTTTGCCTCCCGAGGTGCGGCGACCGTCAGCCCCAGCCAGAGGCTGACGGGCGGAATGCGGGTCAGTACGACCCGCTCGACGATCAGAACGAGACATAAAGTCAGGGCAAACAGGGGGAGATAAATGCCCAGCGCTATCACCGCGCCGATCAAACCCCATGACAGTCGCGGACTGGCCAGGGGGGGTGGTGCTCCCAGGACTCCCTGGTCCCGGCGACGCCACCATAAGATGACACCGCTGATCGATAAGACAATCAGTCCCAGTGCCGCGATCAGGCCCAGCAATTGATTGGGCCAACCAAACAACTGTCCTTCGTGAGCGGCGATGCAGGTCCCCACAATGCGATCGACAAGGTGGCGGTCGCTGAAGTTCTCGCGGCGGACGATTTCGCCGGTTTGGCCATTCACGGTAAGGTCAACGCGCAACGGGCGATTCGCCGCATTCGACTTGGCGGACCAATTCGCCGAATCACCGGCGGGGGCGGCGACGATGACCGGAGGCGCCAATGCCAGTGGTTGAACGGTGGCGACGACTCGGTCCAGGGGTGTGAGGTCAGTGGGCATGCCCGATTTGCGGCGTCTCCGATTTCCGCCGCCCGTGTGGCCGGCGTGTTCACCGCCTCCGCCGGCCTGTGTTCCACCAGCGGCAGGCGGGCGTTCACTCCCGGTCGTCCAGTCTTGCTTGGCGACAGCAGTTCCTGTGAGTTGTCGGACACCTTTGAAATAGCCACCCCAGAATTTGGCCCAGGGCAGACCGGTCGCCAGCAGAAACAGGACAAGCAGCGAAATCCAGATTCCGGTGACGCTGTGAATGTCCCGCCAGAGGATTCGTGATCCCATTCGTAATCGTGGATAGAGGATCCCCCCCAGGCCCCTCAGACTTCTGGGCCACCACAGGCACAGTCCGGTCAAGATCATGACGATCGTCCAGGACGAGGCGATCTCCACCAGATTTGAGCCTCGATCTCCGAGCAGCAGTTCACCATGCAACTTGAACATCTGCCGCATAAACCGGGAATCCTCGGGAAGGGAATGCAGTATCTCGAGAGATTGCGGATGCACGTAAACGCGGTAGGTCGTCTCTTGTTGCTGAACAAGTACTCTGGCGGCGGCTTGCGGTGAAGCGGGAATCTCGTAGCCAACTGCTTTTGAATCAGGAAAGGCGGCAATCGCCGCTGTGACTTGCGCTGATGGGGGCGCTGGCGTTCCCGTCAGGTCGAGATGGTCGTAGGCATAATCCTTCCAGGCTTCGATCTGCGGTTTGAAGAGGTAAATCGCGCCACTGATCGACAGGATGATGACAAAGGGAAAAGTGAACAGGCCCGCATAAAAATGCCAGCGCCAGATCGCCCGGTAATCAGGCCAGGCGGGCCCGGTCTGAACCGGTTGTGCAGCAGGGGAACTCGACATCGAGACTCAATCTGTGAATGCAGGGTTGGGTGACGTAGGAATCTAATTCTGAATTTGGATGCAGGATTCGGGGCGGACAGATAATCCCTCTCCAGGCACTTGGGTCCCGGAGAGGGATCACAGGGAACCAGAACCTGGATTAAAATTCTCCGATCACTTCACCGCCGTTGGCGCTATGCAGCGCGCGGTGAGTCCCTCCGTTGATACTGGCGGACAGCAATCGGACCGAGCCATCGCACATCAGCACGTTCGCACCGCCGGTATGGAAGCTCCGCGGACCGAAGAAGCCAGTGAAGTGGACGACGAGGTCCGGGATCTTACTGTTGGGCGAGGTGTACCCGTTGGTCATGGAACTGCACGCTCCGGCTGCCGCCCACGAAACTCCTCGGCCTCGCAGGGCCGTGCTGCCGGCTCCGCGCCAGCCTGTCATCGTCGGCCAAACGGCCGTCAGATCGGGGTTGGAGATCATGCCGGAACCATTCACGAACGATGACCAGGCTCCCCCGGACGGGGCCAGGCCCTGTGTGGGCTGCAGCGCCGAGTTGACGCCGGTGGAACCGTTTAACGTGTATTCATACGGCCATTGCGGCGTCGTCCCGGCGGGCAGCGTCATATCCGCACCGACACTGCGTACGGTTTCGCTCATGGCGACCGTGTTCGATGCCCCATCGGTGATATTGCTGACTCGCACGCGCGAGTTTTCATAGATGATGCCGTCGGTCTTCCAGCGGAGGTCGTAGTTGACGCCCGTACCGCTGCCGTAGCTGATCATGTAATTGAGACCGGCGTAGATGTAGCCGGTGCCAGTTTCGGTGTTCAAAACTTCGGCCGGGTCCGTGGGACACAGGAAGACCGGGACAATCGTGGCAAATGAGCTGGCAAACAGCGGATTCGGCGCCAGCGCGTTGTAGGGGCCTGTAAACGCCGGTTTGGTGAAATCGAGCGTGGACTGCAGATTCACCTGGTCGAGGTGCGGCAGCAGGCGGGCCTGGGCCGAGAAGCCCTGCACGTTCGGAATGTAATTCTGGGCATTGGACATCGGAAACGCAGCAAATGTCGATTCGTAATTCAGCAGCGCCAGCCCCAGTTGTTTGAGGTTGTTCTTGCATTGCGTCTGCCGTGCCGCCTCGCGCGCCTGCTGCACGGCTGGCAGCAGCAGCGACACGAGGACGGCAATGATGGCGATCACCACGAGTAATTCGATCAGAGTGAACCCGCGCCTGCGGCTTCGGTTGGGGTAAACGAGAATGGATGGTGTAAACATGCAAAGTTCCTTGGATGAAAGTTCATGGAAGAATGTGAGAACGCCGTGAAGTAACAAAGCAGTACCCCGTCGGCACTCGAATCGCTCGGACTGCGGCACACGGTGGCGCGCTCATGCCTTCTGTGACAACGCCGCTGTGGAGAGCGAGTCTGTGGAAGAGTTCATGAGCGCGCGACTCATGAGCCGCGTGACGTCGAACAGCAGCACGCCACCCGACGGCCGACCCTCGTCGCCGTTCAGGGATTCCTGCTCAGGTGGCAAGCCGGGGCGGCGGAACGGGCGGCGCCAGATCACACTGTGTTGAGAGTTCGGAGCGCAGGATCGTCATTCCAACCATCTGCCAGTCGGGATGATACGATTCTGCAGGTGGGACCGGTCCGACTTCCATGAGCCGGACTGCCAGCGGAGTGAGCCCTCGGCACCCGCGGACCTGGTCCGTAAGTACCATACGATATGGACGAGAATGTTCGTCAGGCGCCACACGATTTGTGGGTTCCGGCGCGGGCCCGGTCATTGGTTTCGCCACGGTGCGAGATGAGTGCTGCAGGCGCGAGTGCACGCGCGGCGCGGGTTTCGGGGTTTCGCAGCGGGTCGCTGAGTGGTCGTCGGAGTGGCTGGGGGCGGTCTCTACTTCGGCGCAACAGGTTGATGTCTGCGGCTGATCGGGCGTTGCGTCGCCCTTTCTGGGGAAACAGCAGCACGACCGAGCACAATCGGCCGCTGACAGACATCCGCAGGCGCGATGTTGGCACGGGAAAGGGCGCGAAAGATCTTTGACCGGACCGACGGGGACCGTCAGCGGCAGATTGCCCAGCAGCAGGAGGCACGTGATCGCGGCAGCGATTAACCGGCGGACGGTGTTTTGATTTCGTCGGAGTCGGAATGCCATAACAATTCGATTTCCGTTGGCTTCCGCAAACGGAATCTGGATTCAACGACTCGCTCTCCACGCGACCCACACTAAGTGAGGTGCGTAGAGGGCACAAGTCGCGTTCGTTGTTTTCCCAAGTTCAACACAACCGGCGGCGGGGCAGTCTCTCGCTTGAGAATGCTGCCCGGCGCTCGCGGGACCTACTGTGACTTCGGCTTCAATTGGTGTGATAAATCGTATGCCGAGATTCGATTTGCGGTGAGTTCCGGCACAATCAACAGGTTCTGCTCACGGATAAATTCAATACCACCCACGCCGGCCTCGAGTTCCAATAGCACCCGCGGTTCCCGCTGCTCCGTCAGATGAAAGATCCGGCCGCTGGAAAAGTCTGATCCGATCCAGCCCCGGGCACCGTCGGAGACGACGCCGTACAAGTTGCCCAGTGGGTTCGACAATGCCTGCGGTGTCCGGCCGTCCAGAAGATAAAACTTGCCGGGAACTTTGGTGGTGTAGTCGGTTGTGAGTCCCCAGGCGGCAACGACCAGACGATTCTGATCGACGCAGAGGCCGGCCGGAGATTCCAAGAATCCCCCCTGTTGAAACACGGTCGGTCGTCCTTCGTGCAAGGCGTGAATCGTCGAAGTCAGCATGTCGGCGACGTATACCCGTCCATCGCGACGGGCGGCAACTCCGGTCAGAAACCTGGCCCCCGGGATTTCGTGACAACGCGGGATTTCGCCCGTCGCGATGTCGATTTCATGGACTCGATCAATATCGCTTACCCACAGCGTCTTGCCGGTACGGGCCAGCCCCTTGGGGGCGTCGAGTCGGTTCACCCAATCGCTGTCCTGCATTTTCCCGGCGACACTGATCCGGGAGATGACTCCGATTCCGTCTTTTTCGTCCCCTTCGCCGCTGATTTGCGACACGAAGATCGTTTGCGTGTCGGCGTCGTACAGTGCGTGCGAAGGGGCCGCGATACGTTCCGTGATTTTCCAGACAGGCGCTGGCGGTTCGACCGCAGTCGCGAGCGAAGAAACTGTCACTGTGGCCAGTGCAGTCGAGAAAATCCACGCGAAACCCAATGTCCTCGGCTGGCGCGCGCGGCGCAGCCTGTCTGGGTCGCTCATGAGCAGGCTCCCCCAATGTCAGTGCAGACAGACACGCCGATCAGGCGTGTCCAGAAACGTCCGTAGAAGTCAGACTGCGGACGTTCTGGGTGGGGGAGTTTCTGGTGTGCGCACGGGTTCGGTGATGCGCTGCGGCGGTGTCTGGTTCAACCGCGAGTGAACTTGCAGGTGGACGAATTGAACCGTGGCGGCTGGCAGCTTGGGCTGTGTGGCCAGCACCAGGACCGGATCGGAACCGTCTCCGCAAGCACAGCGAGCGGAGACACCGATGGGGGCTGCTTCGGCCATGCGCTTCTGGCAACAGGGAGGCAGGTTCTTCTGGGGAGCCTTTCGAGTCGATTGGGCCAGCGCCTGACCGCAACCACAGTTCCGAGTGCCCGGCTTTTGACCGCAACAACACACGGCCCGTCCTGAAACCTGGCAACAGGTTCCACCGGTTGCCGAGACGAGCGTCACCGGCCAACCGATATTTCCCATCGTGAACAGCAGCAGACTGACCAGCGCCACAATGCGCTGTCGGCAGATTCGGTTGCTTGGGAAAAATCGGGACATACTGGAATCGTAGGGGCCGTCTGGTGGCGATTGCAAGCAAGTCGCGGAATTTCGGTTGCCACCGGCAGGTGCTGCTGTTCTGGTTCTGCTGACGCGTCAACCGTATCCGGCCCGACGGCGGAGTGACCATTCCAAGGCCAGCAACAGCAGGATGACGCTCCACAACCAGGGGGTATCCCACAGTGGTTGGCGGAAGGTGATTGTTTCTCCCGGATCGGCTTTCAACTCGGTCATCAGGTATTCAATGTCACCGGGAAAACGCAAAACGCGGCCTCCGGTGGCACTGGCGAGTTGTTCCAGGATTTCCGGTTTCGGCTTCGGTTGTCGGAATTCGTGCAGGTCGGGCAGAATCTGAATCTTGGCCGTTCCCCGCCCCACCTCTTTCCCCCCCTTGCGGGCGATGACTTCCACCTCGCGTGTATAAACGACGGCGGAACCGGCACCTGTGGTATCGCTGCCGCTGCTGAGGGGCGGGGGCTCAAGTTGCCCGGTGTACGATTTCGCATTTGCTGCGGCCACCAGGGTAGTTCCTTCCGTTGCGACTGCATGGTCGGTGGCATGAGATTGCCCAGCGGCGGTTCCGGCCGAGGCAGGGACCTTCACCTTGGCGATGAGTTCATAGGCGACGGTCGTCTGGAGCTTGTCATCATACGCCCGGGCCGTCACCCCAATGGGGTCGCCCGCCCGATAAATGACTCGATCCGTCTCGACCTCCACACGTTTGTTTCCCACGGTCGAATTTTCGCACAGCCAGCGCACGAGGTTTCGCCAGAACCGACGGAAATAGCGATTGTCGTTGACCCCCCAGCGAGATTCGAAGAATTGCCCCCAATCGGCCGTGGTGTCCGGAGCGAAGGCGAAGGTCCGTCCGCGGCCGTAGGGTTGCGCGGCGAAAATCGGCATGCTCGCTCCGATGTTCGGGATCGGCTCGACCGAATACGCCAAAGCGGTCGCCGCGGGCTTGAGACGCTGCATGTAGTTCGTACCCAGAAACGGCGGAATGGCGGCGAGCACGCGGCGGTTCTCTTGGGGATCTTCAACGATACGCCAAATGGGGTGAGATTGCGCCTCTTCCGGAATTTTCACATGGAACTGGTAGCCAATGAAGCCCCGTCCCAAAGCGCCCCCCGCCATGTCCACCGGAATCAGTTGATCCCAGACGGTCTGGTCCCAGCCCCCGGCGCCAAAACTCGTGTGTCCACCCACCATGACGAAACCACCGCCCCGCTCGGCGACCAGTTCGACGGTCCAGTCGAGTTGCTCTTTGGTGAACGAATTCAACTTGATGTCGCTGCAGATGACGCAATCGTACTGCAGCAGTTCTTCGCGGGTGGCGGGAAACCCCCGAATCTGGTCGCCCACGCGTGACAGTCGCGGCCGGTCGGCATATTGAGCATCAGCGACCATCGAGAGGCATTCGATGTCCTTATCTTCCTGCAACGCGTCGTGCACCCAGTGGTATTCGTTGGCAGGCGTTCCTTCCATGTAAATGACTTTG
>JAFEBR010000699.1 GCA_018242565.1 Planctomycetota bacterium
GTTTCAACACCGCAGGAATCTCTTTGCGCCTTGGCGGCTTTGCGTGAGACTTTTTGTCCGGAGAATCATCGTGACCGAAAATGAACTCGCGCCGCATGCGACTGTCCCTGGCGGGATGGGTTGGGGCGGTGTGCGGTCTGGCAGGATTCTGGGGCCGAGTCAAACGGCGGATTCATCCGGTGTTTGGGAGCCACGCGGAAACCGCCGGGATAAACCCGGGCGGCTCGCTGGCGGTTGATGTTGGGACGGCGATGAGACGTGCGATGACACGCGCGGGGGCACGTGCCGTAAGAAGCGGTGGAAGTGCGCAGTGGCTGGCTGGGGGATGTGACTTGAGCGAGCTGCCGGGTTTATCCCGGCAGTATCCGCGTGGAGTGGTGATACCGGTCAGAGAAGCAGAATCAACGGCCGGCCGGGAGCGTGTCACGTGTGTTTGTCGCTAACGGGACTTGCTGGGTCGGTACCGTCTCCTCGGGGTTTCTTGGGCCGAGTCGATCGGCGGATTCATCCCCTGTTGGAAAGGCACGCGGAAACCGCCGGGATAAACCCGCGCGGCTCGCTGGCGGTTGGGGCTCACGCCGATCGCGGGAATTGGATCGCGACATAAAATTTTGGTCATGACCACAGTTTTTCGCGTGCAATCCGTCCAACTCAAGCTATTCTGGAGGCGGTGGCAGCGCTCTCAACCACCGCGAACTTCTCACTGCAAAAGGTCTTTTCCCATGCGGAACCGATCGCCGTATACGGCTGCGCTGCTGCTGTCCCTTTCGTACGCTCTCCTGCCTCAGATTTCCCAGGCGGCCGCACCTCCCGACCGGACGGAAGCCAAATCGTCCGTCGCGACAGACCGTCAAGCCCCTGACGATTCGCAACGCCCCGCAGACACGAACAGCCCAGCCGACTCGGCTCAGAATGAGCGTCCCGATTCTGAACCGGCGACGAATAAAACGGAGACTCCGCCCGCGGCCCCCCGGAAGGCTCGCGTGCTTTTCATCTCGATGCAGGGCTGTTCGGTCTGCACACGGGAACTCACACGACTGCGACGGCCCGGTGGCGACTTCGACGCGATGCGGACCAAGGGTTGGAAGATTGGTTCCACTCCGGATTGTCATCTGCAGATCGTCGATCGGACCGAAATCCCGGAACTCGTGGTCCGGTATGGGATTCAATCGTACCCCACCGTCATTGGCGTGGAGGGGGATGAAATCGTCCGCTCGTTCAAGTCGGGCTGTACGACGCCGCTCGACTCCTGGACATTCGGCTTTCTACTCAAAGGTGAAAACGAACGCCCCCGCGGCACCGTTTCGGAAGCCGCCCGCGTGGCCTCGACGGGAAGTTACCCGCTCCGCGGCAATCACTGGTCCATCGAAGGGGAATGGAACCCGCCCAAAGATCGGATTGTCAGTCACCTGCGTGCCACCCACGGCAACCAGATTGCAGCCACATATGCCATCGAAACCTGGTCCATCGAAGAGTTGAAATCGCTCCACGACGATTTGCACGAACGCGAAGGGGGCGGTGCCACAACGAACTATGTCGGTAGCGGTTATGCACAGCCCACACGCAGCGTCAACTTCACCAGCGCCGGACACAAGATGGGATTCTGAGCCAGCCTGGTACTGACCTGCCCGCCGTTAAAACAGCGGAGCCAAACCGACCATTCGGCGCCACGCTGAGAGCTGCCCCAAGTGCACGGCCAGATGGCACGTCAACAGAAAAGCCACCCCCTCGCGTGCAGTGGGCAATCCTGCTCGCAACATCGGGTTGGTCGAAACCGTGGGAGCGGCCAACTGCTCAGCCGTGGCGTGCTGGGCCAACTCGCGCGCCTTGGCGAAGCGTTCTTCCACGGCCTCGACCAAAGCCGCTTTCGACGGATACTCGCCACGGGTCGATGAGATTTTTGTCCCCATCCCGAACAATGTGGTCCATTCGGCAGGCAACGTTTTCTGGCCACCCAAGCGAGCGACCGCCAGATCCCCGGAAAAGGCCAGATGTCCGAGAATCCAGGCCGGGTGATTCACGCCCGGCAAGGGTTGCTCGGCCAATCGTTCGTCGGGCAAATCACCCACGAGCATCCGGCAATATCCAATCATGAACTGGTTCAGCTTGATTTCCGTTTCGAGCATGGCAGGTCCCTTCCTGGTGGAGAGTCTGAGATTGTTGACAGAGGTGGAAGCCCGAAGACGAGTTTTCCGCGCCCCCAGCGCAACCCCATCATTCTGGTGGACGGTACTGGCCTGTCAATTGGAATTCCCACTGCGGCAGGGGCTGGGCGCCCCGGAACAAGACGTCCCGGAATGTGGCCTTCGCGCCCCGTCAGCCATCGGAACGAGACGAGATTGTTCCCCCAGACGCACCATCCCCAGGCGCGCCATCCACAGGCGCGCCATGACGGGCAGCCCTGCTTCAGGAGGCAGCCCCCCTCATTCGGTCGGCTGGTTCTCGAGTCGTTCGCGCATGAAACGCGCGGGGACCAGGCCGCCGCTGCGGAGCGTGGCTTCCGCGATTTCGAGAACCTCACCCACAACGCCCGATTCGCGAAGATGCTTCAGCGTGGCGTCGATATCGTAGGCAACCCGGTGAAAATGAATCTGTCCGTTTTCAATAACCGCATACGCACACCGGGGATCGCCATCGCGCGGCTGTCCGACACTGCCCGGGTTTACGACTTTCATTGGCCCGACGTCCACGCAAAACGGCACGTGCGTATGGCCCACGAGCACAAAATCGGCTTCGATGCCTTGCAATCGCTGCTGCCAGCCTGCCGGGTCGACGGTGAGATATTCATCCATTGGATCACGAGGCGTGGCATGTACCAGCGCGAAGCGCAAGCCATCGAGTTCGAGGTTGAGCATCACCGGCAGTCGCGACAGGAATTTCAAATGCTGGGCGTTCAATGCGTTCCACTGTAATGGGCGGGTGGCGGCGGCCAGACGCCGTAGCCCAGTTGTGCCGCGGGCCACGATCCGCTGGGCGACGGCATGGTCGTGGTTGCCCCGGACGGCGGCCGTCGCGTGCCGCTGGACCCAGTCCACACAGGGGGCGGGATTGGAACCATAATCGACGAGGTCCCCGAGAAAGAAACAGGCATCAAACGATTCGTCAATGGCCTGCAGGGCCGGCCAGTTAGCATGGATGTCCGCGAGCACCAGGATTTTCATGCAAATTTTTCCGCCATTAAGCTTTACACGATAACACTTTGCGTCCCATCAGCCAGCATCCTCCTTGACCACATGCGGCGCCATGGTGTTTAATAGGACACACTGGAAACGTTTCCCTGCGGTGCGAAACCATGTCAGAACGGCCGATCAGCGACCTGACTTTGCGTGAAATGTTCACGAATGCCGAGACGCTGATTCGCGATCTGCAGGACCACCTGAAGAACTCGTTCCATCCTAAATCCCGTTCGGTTGAAGACTTAGTGCAAACGCACCACATACCTGCCGAACGCGATGCTGTTCCCGACAGCACGGTCCGACAGCAGATGAAAGAATTATTGAGCAGCGACGACTACTCGGAAACGCTGCTCAAAAAACTCGATCAATATCTGACCGCCATTGAGGAGCGGTCACGGGAAGCCATTGCGAATAAATAGAGCTTTGATGGAAAAGGATTTCCAATCACCAATCCTATCACAAACTGCATTCGCAGTCGTCTAATAACGACAATTGTCGCATCCTGTCAGGGAAATTTCGTTACTTCGGAATCGAAATTGCGGGATGAAAATGAGTCTGCCGGTGTGTCTCAATTGTTGCCGGCTGAGTTTTCCATGCCCTGTGAAGCCCGATGAGTGAGCCTGTTCTGCAAACCGGTTCTTCGGTGGCCTCGCCCGTCTTGCCGGGTGAGGGAGCGAAGCCGCGCGTCAAAGGACAAGCCACGGTCATCAATCCCGAACGCCGGGGGAGCCCGGCTTTGCCGGCCCAACCTGCGACTCCTGGCGAAACCGGTCAACCCGCAGCCTCGGGGATTCCCAAATCGAGCATTGTGCGCCTGCTGTTTCCGCCGGACGAAGAAGCCGCCACGCTCGCCATTGATGCCGACTCGGGCATTCAACTGGGACACTTTGCGGTCATCGATCGGATCCGAACCGGCGGCATGGGCGCTGTGTTCCGGGCTCTCGATACACGTCTCAACCGGGTCGTCGCGCTGAAAGTGCTGCCGCCGGCATTGTCCCGCGATCCGCTGATCGTGCAGCGGTTTAAAAACGAAGGCCAGGCCGCTGCCCAGCTTGATCACGAAAATGTCGCCCGTGTCTACTTCATTGGTGAAGAGCATGGACTGCATTACATCGCCTTCGAGTTCATCAGCGGCACGAACGTTCGCGAACTCATCGCCCAGCAAACGCAACTGGGCGTCGAGGATGCGGTCAACTACGTGCTGCAGATCGCCTCGGCACTGGTACACACCTCAGCCCAGGGGGTCATTCACCGCGACATCAAGCCCTCGAACATCATTATTACACCGACCGGTCGAGCGAAGCTCGTCGACCTGGGACTGGCACGCAAAGAAACGAAAGACGACCCAGCGATCGACCTGACGATGGCCGGCACGACCCTGGGGACGTTTGATTACATCTCTCCCGAACAGGCGCGCAACCCTCGCAGTGCCGATGTCCGCAGTGACATCTATTCACTGGGTTGCACTCTGTATCACATGCTGACGGGTGAGCCCCCCTACCCCGAAGGGACCGTGTTGCAGAAACTGCTGCAGCATCAGGGGGACGAAGCGCCGGACCCGGCCGTCAAGAATCGCGATGTCCCCGAGAACCTCTCGGTCGTCGTCCGCAAAATGATGGCGAAGGATCCGCGCCGGCGCTATCAGACGGCTGAACTTCTCGTGCGAGACCTGATGCTCGTCGCGGGCAACCTCGGTCTCCGCAGCATCAGCCCCGAGGGTCTGGTCTGGCTGGCCTCGCAGAACGATCAAACGACCTTCTGGGACCGCCACCTGGCGTGGATCGTGGCGGCGGGCGTCCTGCTGCTGATTGCCGGTTATCTCGAATTCGGTCCTGCCGGGAACACTCCTCCGGGCGATAAGCCTGGGTCGCAAGGGGCGGCCCTGAGTTCACCGTCGACGACGGAATCCCCCACACCGACCCCTCGCACAACGGCACCCAACCCGTCTGTGCCCCGTCGCACAGCCTCGGGACAGCCTTCCGAAGCACAACCGCACAGCAGTTCCGAAAAGACGCCCGCCGAGAACTCGACGGAACAGGCCGCCAGCACTCCGACGAAAAAATCCGGGACGGGCGCGGCCATCGATGAGACACCCAACAACTCGGGCGACACCGAGAGCCCCGAACCCGCCATGTTACTGCGGCCGGTCCCCCTCGTCGCCGAAGGGACCCGCGGCAACACCCTCGATCAGCGCTTTCCGCTGGCAGTGTCACGCCCCGCCACCCTCGATGAGGACGATCAACTTCTGAACGCCGAGTCGGTCGCCGGGGTATCACGAAAGACCTCACCCGGCAAAACGAACGCGATCGAGCGGCCGCGGACGCGCGAAGGGACGAACAACGCCGTCAGTCCAGGCGAAACGTCGCGGAACGACAGCGAGCGCACACTGCCCGATCGACCGGGCAGCGATGACCCCGCCACTGCGGCCGCCGAGGAAGACGAAGGCATTTTCGTGCTCGGGCGCGATGCTTCATCCAGTCGACGTTTCTCGTCACTCGAACTGGCCTGTGCGTCGGTCCGCGAGAACGGGGCAATCATTGAACTGCGATTCAACGGCAAGCGTCGCGAGTCGGCGTTGCGGATCAATCGCAAACTGACGATTCGAGCCGCGAAGGGATACCATCCCGTCATCGAACTGCGTCCCGACCCGGCAAGCATAGAAGACTACCAGGCGCGCGCCGTCTGGATGCCGTCGGGCGCGCTGGACCTGGTGGGTGTCGATCTGGTGCTGACAGTTGACGAGACCGCGGTCGCAGAATCGTGGTCGGTCTTCTCGGTGGAGCGTCCCGACGTCATCCGCCTGGATCGGGTCAGCGTGAGCATTGCCAACCCGCTGAAGAAACCGGTCGGTGTCTTCGAGTTTCGCCTGGCCCCCGGGGCCTTGATGCCTGACATGCCGGTGGCCGGTGCTCCGCCGCGGCCCCCTCTGAAAATTGAATTGATCGACTCGCTGGTGCGGGGCAACGCCGACCTGTTCACGGTACGGCATACCGAGCCCGTTCGGCTCGCCATCGACAAGTCGGTCATCGCCCTGCAGGGCAGCCTGCTGGTGGCGGAGGGACATACCGACATCCATCAGAGCAATTCGCAACTGGAGTTGCGCCTCGACCATGTGACCAGCGTGCTGGGAAAAGGCCTGATCCGTTTTGAAAGCGGAGCGGTTCCCCGCAAACTGCTGCCCCTGCAGGTTTCGGCTTCCAACTGCATCTTCAGCAGCTTTGGCTCGGCCCCCTTCGTTGAAATGACGGGGCGCATGTCGCCGCAAGATTTCCGGGAATTGCTGTCGTGGATCGGCCAGAACAACTTCTATGACCGGTACTCGACGCTGTGGCTGATCAACTCGATGAACGAGACAGGCGCGCGGTCTGAACCGTGGGACGCCGATGCGTGGCGGAAGTGGTCGGAAGCCACGGACACGAATCCGCACTTCAGCCCGGTCGTCTGGAACAAGCGGGTCTGGACCAGCAAGCCGTTTGTCGACCTGCTGCCTGCCGATTTCGCGCTCGACCACACCGGTATCCCCAACCCGGCCGTCGGTGTCGATGCCAGCTTCAAAGACGCCGGCGCCGAACTCGAGACCTTGCGGGTGCCGTCAGCCGCCAGCGACTGATCGACCCACCGCTCGATCAAAATCCCCCGGCAAAATCCCCCGGGCAGACCAATCATGCCGATCGGTGCTGCGAGCGCCCCGACGGGGAGCGAGAATGCTCCCCGAGGCCACCGGTTACTACGAGAGTTTATGAATCAACTGCGCAAGGCCCGAATTTCTTCGGGGGTAAACTTACGCTGCAACCGGGCGCCGAGTTGCGCCACGATGCGGGCCGCCGCATGCGACGCCAGGTTACCGGCCTGACTCCAGGACATCCCGTTCGTAATGCCATACAGCAGCGCGCCGGCGTACATGTCGCCAGCACCGGTCGTATCCACCGCCTGCGTGGGGACGCCACTGATCGGAATGACTTGCCCTTCATGCATCAGAATCGATCCATCACCACCGAGGGTGAGAGCCACGTTTTCGGCATGCCGATGGATCTCGACAGCACATTCGACGGGGTCATGTTTTCCTGTCAAGCTGCGGGCTTCTTCGAGGTTGCAGAACAACAGGTCCACGGGACCTTCGATCAACGACCAGAATTCATCGCGGTGGAGATTGATCAAAAACGGGTCTGACACGGTGAACGCCACTTTGACGCCGTTGCGTTTCGCGAGTTCCATCGTCCGCAGCGCGGCCGAACGTGTGGGTTCGCCCCCGAACAGGTAACCTTCCACGTAGACGTACTTCGCATTGCGGATGGCGGCTTCACTGATGTCATCGGGACTCAGTGTCGCCGAGATCCCCAGGTGCGTCAGCATGGTGCGCTGTGCATCTTCGGTGATTAGGATGACCGATGTTCCCGTGGGCCCATTCGCCGTGGGGACTTCAATTTCGACGCCGATTTTGCGCATGTCATCGAGGAAAAAATGTCCCAGCGAATCGGCTCCGACCTTGCCGGCATAGGCCGCCCGGCCACCAAAATCGGCGACGGCGAGAATGGTGTTGGCCGCCGAACCGCCGGCACAGCGCGACCAGGGAATCCGCTCCAAAGCGGCCAGCACGCGTTGCTGCACTCCGTTGTCGACGAGGGTCATCACCCCCTTGTGAAAACCGAGTTGTGAAACCACGTCGTCGGTCACACGGGCCTGGATGTCCACCAGGGAGTTGCCAACGCCATAAACATCGAGTGTCATCGTTCCTGAATCCTTAAGAAGTCGTGGTGCGTAGAGGGCGTTGACATTCTAAGCAGGCAAACTACGATACAGAAGTCAGTTCGGACCTTAACGGAAAGCAAGTTTGCCATGACTCAGATTGAAGCCGCCCGCCGCGGAGATATCACTCCCGAAATGCAATACGTCGCCCGTCGCGAATCGCTCGCGCCGGAACTGGTCCGGGATGAAGTGGCGGCCGGTCGGATGGTGATTCCGGCGAACAAAGTCCACCTGAAGAAGCGCCTTGAGCCGATGGCGATCGGCATCGCGGCTTCCTGCAAAATCAACGCCAACATCGGCAACAGCGCCGTGACCAGCGACGCGGCCGGCGAGTTGGAGAAACTGCACGCTGCCGTGCACTTCGGTGCTGACACCGTGATGGATCTGTCGACCGGGGGCGACATCGATCGCATCCGTCAGGCGATCATCGACGAGTCGCCGGTGCCGATCGGCACGGTGCCTGTGTACCAGGTCGCTCAGAACCTGAAAGACTTTCTCGACATGACTCCCCAGCACATGCTGGACATGGTCGAACACCAGGCACAACAGGGTGTCGACTACATGACCCTGCACGCGGGTGTGCTGATCGAGCACCTGTCGAAAACCATGAACCGCATCACAGGCATCGTCAGCCGGGGCGGCTCGTTGATGGCCCAGTGGATGATGGCCCATCGGCAGCAGAATCCGCTGTACACGCATTTCGAAGACCTGTGCGACATCATGTACCAGTACGATGTCACCTGGAGCCTCGGCGACGGCCTGCGTCCCGGGTGCCTGGCCGACGCGTCGGATGAAGCCCAGTTCGCGGAACTCGATACCCTGGGAGAACTGACCCGGCGGGCCTGGGCCAAAAACAACCAGGTGATGATTGAAGGTCCCGGGCACGTGCCGATGGACCAGATCCCCATGAATATCGAACGGCAGATTCAGGTCTGCCACGGTGCCCCGTTCTACGTGCTGGGCCCCCTGGTGACTGACATCGCCCCCGGCTACGACCACATCACGAGCGCCATCGGTGCCGCGATCGCCGGGCAGCACGGAGCCGCGATGTTGTGCTACGTCACTCCGAAGGAACACCTCGGACTGCCGGATGCCGAAGACGTGCGTGCCGGCGTGATTGCTTACAAGATTGCCGCTCACGCCGCGGATGTCGCCCGCCAGCGTCCCGGCGCCCGCGATCGCGATGACGCATTGTCGCGAGCCCGCTATGCGTTCGATTGGAACGAACAGTTCCGGTTGTCCCTCGACCCGGAACGCGCCCGCAGCATGCACGACGAAACGCTGCCGCAGGAAACGTTCAAGAGCGCCAAGTTCTGCTCGATGTGCGGCCCGAAGTTCTGCTCGATGCGGATCAACGAAGATATGCGGAAGCTGTCGGACACCCAGATCGTCGAACTCGAAACCGTCGGGGCGGCGAAGTAATCTCACGGACTCGTTGACCGGCTGGGCAGGGCCCCTGCCCAGCCGTCCGGTCACAAGCCATGAGATCAACCTGCCAGGCGGGGTCCCTCACGACGGCCCCAGATCGTAGGTTTCGATCGAGACAGCCCCATGTTCACTCTTGCCATCGAAACGTCGGGACCGACCGGATCGGTGGCCTTGCTGCAGACTGAAACAGTCCTGCAGCAGCAGACGCTCGATCTGGGCCGGAAGCACGCGCAGTCACTGATCCCCCGCATCCAGCAGTTGCTGAAAACGGGGCAATTGGCACCGAACCAGTTGGGGCTGATCGCCGTCAGCATCGGGCCGGGAAGTTACACGGGGCTGCGCGTCGGAGTCGTAACGGCTAAAGCGTTTGCTTTCGCATTAGGTATTCCATTGGTCGCCGTCGACACGCTGGAAGCCATTGCCTGGAACGCTCCCGCCGACGTGACGCAACTCGACGTGATTGCCGATGCGCAGCGGGGGGATGTGTTTGTGGGCCGCTACGTGCGCACTCCCGCCACGCGCTGGTCACGCTCTGGACCGATCATGGTCGTGCCCGCCAGCGAATGGGCGCAAGCGCTGCCAGCCGAGCAGACCGTGACCGGACCGGGACTGGAAAAATACAGCAACCTCGTCGTTGGCAACCTGCGCATGCTCCCCGCTGATTCCTGGGTTCCGAGTGCCGTCTCAATTGGCCAACTCGGTGCGGGCTTGCTGGTGGCGGGCCACACCGTTGATGTGGCGACGATCGAACCGCTGTATCTGCGACGCAGTTCGGCAGAAGTCCAATGGGATCGACTCCACCCGCCGCGCTGACCTTTCGCACCGCTGGCATCCGGCCGGTTCGCCCGACCTTACGGTATCGGCTGAAACAGATGCCTTCTGCCTGCTGCTGGCCGAGCCTTCTCGGGCAGGCCGTCCCTTCCGGTTTTCGCGAAAGGTCTTTACGATACCGAAGGAGACCGTATGGCTCCCATCGCCTTCCAGCCCAGTTTCGAGGTCCAACCCATGGCTCTGTTTGAAATCGAGACGAACGCCCACATTATGATCGGATGGGCCGAAACCCACGAAGCGGCGGAACAGATCGCGAGAAAGTACTATCCGGAAGAAGATATCGTGCGCGTGACGCGACGTCCGCGCGATATCTGGGTCATTTCCAAGCGACTGCTGGGCATTCAGGGAACGACCGATCCGTGCGATACGGCCCGCGACTGTCTGGCCCGCGCGGCGGGTGACAAAGTGCATGCGATCCGCCTGTACATGCTCGATACCGGATCAGACCTGCACGAAGCCCAGCGGGCAATCGAAACCAACATGTCGCTCGGCTGGTAGGTGTCTGTCTACGGATGTCCCCCAGTGCTTTAAGTTGGGCGACCCGACATGACCGCGAAAACCGGCAGCAATACGGACTCTTGCGGTTCAAGTTTGAAGTTAATGACATTTCTGGCATTCGGTCGGTAGACAGCGACTGGCCCACACCGTCAGCCCACCTTGGCGATTTGACGGAATGACCCAGCCAGGGGTTTCCATTTTTGATCAGGAACAGCGTGAATGGCGGCGGCAACAGACAAAACACAACTGGAGCGAATCTCCGCACAGGTCAAAGCGGGTGAACGGGTCTCGTACGACGATGGGATCTTTCTGGCCGAGAAAGCCGACCTGCTGACACTCGGTCGTCTCGCCAACATCGTTCGCGAGCGGAAGAACGGCAACTTCGCCTACTACAACACCAACATCCACCTGAACCCGACCAACGTCTGCGTTTACCGCTGCGTATTCTGTGCCTTCCGTTCAGACCTGAAATCGGCCAAAGCGTACACCTTCACCGACGACATGATTCGCGAGCGCGTCGCCGAGGCCCAGCAGGCCGGCGCGACCGAAATCCACGTCGTGGGCGGACTGCATCACCAGAAGCCGTTTGACTGGTATGTCCACCTGATCCGCGTGATCCATGAAGCCTGTCCCGAACTGCACATCAAGGCGTGGACCGGTGTGGAAATCGACTGGTTCAGCTTCCTGACGAAGAAGCCGGTTCGCTGGGTGCTCGAGCAGATGGTCGACGCCGGCCTGGGCAGCATGCCCGGCGGGGGAGCCGAGATTTTCCATCCCGAGGTTCGCGACCGCATCTGCGAGCACAAAGCCGATGCGTCATCGTGGCTCAACATTCACCGGGAAGCTCATCAACTGGGTCTGCGCACGAATGCCACGATGCTGTATGGCCACATTGAACAGCCCTGGCATCGCGTCGACCATTTGTGTCGCCTGCGGGAATTGCAGGACGAGACCGGCGGCTTTCAGACGTTTATTCCCCTGGCGTTTCACCCGGAAAACACGGGTCTCGATCATCTCCACAAACCGTCGGGACTCACAGACCTGTCGGTCATGGCCCTGTCGCGGATCATGCTCGACAACTTCGATCACATCAAAGCCTACTGGATCATGCTGGGCGAAAAGACCGCCCAGACCGCGCTGGCCTTCGGAGCCGACGACCTCGACGGCACCGTCGTACATGAGTTGATTTATCACGATGCCGGTGCGAAGACTCCGGAAGGACTGACCGTCGCCCAGTTGCATCAACTCATTCGTGAAGCGGGCCGGATTCCGGTCGAGCGCGACACGCTCTACCGCCGCGTCATCCGCGAAGGGGGCGGCCGGCAATGGCGCATCGGGGAACCGATTGGCCCCACGTTGCGAGTCTAACCGGAGTTTCCGCATGTCGACGCACCTTCCACGCACCACCCACCGCACGCTGCAATTCACTCATGGCGAGGCGATCGGCATGAGCCATCGCTGGACCGGGGGCCAATACTGTTCGATCCTGACCAGTGCCGGTATTGTGGGCTGTGGCATTTACGATCTGAAAACACCCGCCGAGTTTGGGCAGGCGATCGCCATTGCCAGGGGGACGCCGGCGAATCCGCTGTGTGAGCCAGAAGACCTGTTTACGGCGAAGATCGTCGGGGTCACCCCAAAGGCCGAATCGTTTGGAATTCACGTCGGCATGACAGGAAGGGAAGCGGTGGAACTGATGCTGCAAGCCAGCCCCATTGGTGTCAAATCGATCGACCACGTCACACTCGTGGTGACCGACCTCGAACGCAGTGCCGACTTCTATGTCAATCTGCTGGGGATGCAGCGGGTCACCCGTCCGCAGTTCAATTTCCCCGGCTTGTGGTTTCAGGCGGGAGCCACGCAGATCCACCTGATCGAGAAACACGACTTGTCGTCGCAGGCAGGCCTGCCCGACGCGCCGGCAACCGCCGGGGCCGGGCGCGTGTTCCACTTTGCCTTTGAAGTCCCCA
>JAFEBR010000700.1 GCA_018242565.1 Planctomycetota bacterium
GACGAAGCACGTCATCGACAAAAAACTGAAACGCTGCCCGAAGTGCGGGGTACTCGTGAACCGTCGCGTACGCTGTAAGGTGTGCCATAAGAAGCTGAAGACGAGCTGAAGACCGGCGACATGCCGGCAGTCCACAGCCGATCGCACTTGCGATCGGTTTCTTTTTTTGCCCTTCGTACGTGTCGTCTGCCTATCCCCTGCGGGACCGGTTTTCTCCCCGCTCAGCTCGACCACAAGTGGCGAGCATGGACGCGAGCCCCAACCGGCCCCGGTGCGACCGACGGCGAACATGCCCCCCCCCGGCGCGAATCAATACGCCGGAGGAAAGCCGCGGCTACTCGGTTTGGGGGGTGGCGGAGGTGGCGGAGGACGATGACCAGGCTGCGGGCCACTGCTGTGAATCACTGTCGGGTTCCCCATCGAGAAGATCGAGTCGTGGCCTGGACCGGTCACTGTCGGCCCTGCCCCGGGGACCCCACCGACCCCTGGCAGAATCTGCAGAATTTTGATGTCTGACGGGGTTCCCCCCGTGTAGACAAAGTGGCCTTGATGCCCCGGCCCGACGGTGAACTCTCCGTTGGTCGGGGTCTGCCCCACCCGACACGAATATCGCACCACACTGCCCGGCGAATACGCCGGATCTTCCAGCCAGAACCCGTCGCTTACAATCCGGGGAGCCCGAGGCGGCTTCGGACTCGATTTTCGGGCGGGAGACGGTCCGGCATCCGGCTGCACGCCACCCGCAACGTAATCAGGGCTTTTCCCCTTTTGCCCGCGCCAGATCATCAGCAAGACGACGATCACCGCACCACCCGCGATCACCAGCACACAGGGACAGGCCAGCATCAGCATGCCGCGGCCCGGTAAACTCGAACGACCGCCCATCGGGACAGGCCCGGGATCAGATTGGTGCGACGTCTCCTGCGATGAACCGTCTGTGGCAACGGGTGATCCTGGCGGCGACGCAGGTGGTGCTGTTTGCAGAGTTGGCACGGTCGCCGGGGCGACGGTCGCCGGGGTTTGATGGGGGGAGTTCGCGGAAGTCACCGCGGCGGTCGGGCGAAACATGACGCGAAAACCCACATCAGCGTTCCGCGTACCCGGATCGCTGCGAAATCGAGCGGCCGATCGGGCATTTTTCGGGTCTTTCAGAAAGGAACCGCCGCGAAGCACGCGCCGTGGTTTATCGGACAGGTTCGATCGCGTTTCGAAAGGATCGGTCGCCGCCTCGGCCGAATACGGACCGTACCAGTCTCGGCACCACTCCCAGGCATTCCCGGCCAGATCCACAAATCCCCAGGCATTGGGCTCTTTTTGGCCCACCGGCCGGGTCCCATCACCTGCGTTGCCCTTATGCCAGGCGAGGCGATCGGCATCGGCCGCAGCGTCACCCAGATAGAACCGCGTGGTCGTACCGGCCCGTAGCGCGTATTCAAACTCGGCTTCGGTCGGCAGTTGAATCGGCTGCTGGGTCTTGTCGGACAGCCATTTCACGAATGCCTGAGCATCGTTCCAGGTGACGAGCACGACGGGATGGTCATCGGTCTGACTAAACCCGGGATTGCGCCAGTTGTAGGGGCC
>JAFEBR010000701.1 GCA_018242565.1 Planctomycetota bacterium
CGACAACTCCTGATTCTCGCCATTCACCGAAAGTCGATCGCAGTCTTCGGTCAACGCTCGACCGGCGTGCGCGATGAACGCTCTATTTGCGCGGCCGATATTTGAAATCGGCCTGGCTCAGCATCACGCACCGCCGTGCAGAGTCTCGACTCCCCCGACACGGGCCGATACGCCCAGCCATTTTTGAGACCACCCCCGTTCCTGACGTTCCGAAATCGCCCACAAGTCGCGATCAGGTGGGTGGCCCCACCCTGGTGGCCAGGGACAAGTCCGTGTTTCCACCGACTGTCAGGGTTTCAGCTCGACGTTCGAAACACCTTCGCTGCCCGGGGGTAACACATTGGCGGAAAAATGCAGTCCGCGCGGGGCGTTCGGTTCGCCTTCAATAATGACGGCGTAGCGGTAGCGCGGCTTGCCGACGCTGTGCAGCATATTCCCCTGGATAATCACGTCCGACAAGGGGGGATCATCCGGCTCCTGTCCATGATCGAACCGTAGCGGAGCGCGCTCGTTGCCCCAGATCCATTGCGCGTCGCCGTGTCCGAAGTCGGAGATGATATTGTTGGCGATGATCGAGCCTCCGTCGGTGTTCCCGGCATGCGACGAGACTCCCGGCATCAGACCGATCGCCCACAGGCTGTTTTTGACGAATTGATTGCCCGTGATCAGGATGTTGCGTGATCCATGCATGGCTTTCATTCCGATGAAGGAATTAATCACGACGTTATTGGACACGATGACGTGATCGCAATGCAGGTCGATCCCCTGCGCGGCGTTCTCGACGTGGTTTCCCAGAATTCGCACGAGATCGCTGACCTCCGGCGAGGTGACGACGATCGCCGAGCCTTGCTGCCAGTTCATCGAATAGGCCGCGTCCCAGGCCTGCTGGCTCATCAGCAGGCCTTTCAACGGATTCTTTCTGACCCAGTCGCCGAGCTTATGTTGTGCCCTCAGTTCCGGCGTCGGACGCAGGTTCTCTTCAATGACGCGGTTGCTTTCAATCAGCGTCCCCTGCGAGGCCCCCACGTCGATCCCGGATCCGTCGGTGCAATTGAACGCATAGCCCCAGTTCAAGTCGGCCGTGCGGTCATCGACCGAGAGTCGCATGTAATTGCGGACGAGGCAACGGCTGATGCGGGCGCCCTGGCAAGTGCGCAAGACGATGGCGGCGGCTCGCGTGCGATTGTTGATCACGCGCACGTTGTCGAGCACGAGGTCGCGACAGCGGTCGGCTCGGATTCCCTCGTTGGATGTCTCCATCTTCCCCTCTGGCCGCGTCAGCGTCAGATCGCGAACCTCGATTCCGACCGCATTCTCGATCTCGATGATCGGCTCATTCGCACTCTGCTGGACAATACGGCCGGGACCGCAGAGCCCGGAATGATCCTTGTTAAGCCGGATCTTCTGGGTGATGGGATAATCACCAGACGGGACGTAGATCGTTCGGCCGGGATTGGCGTCGATGGCGGCCTGAATCGAAGGATACGCCGCGGCTGACAATTCATCCGTGTCGCATGGAGCGGCCTCTGCAAACTGGGAGGCGGCAGGGCACAACATGCACAATGACGACGACAAGAGAATCCGCAGTGCTCGGAAACCGTATTTCATGAGTTGACCCATTTTTCTGTCGCGCAATCTTTCTGTCTCTCGAAGCGTACCGGAAGAGGCAATCCACGGATTGACACCGATTTGCACAGATCAAATCTGAAACAGCGACCGGGCATTACCACCGAGAATCTTCATTTCATCGGCTGCGGGGAGATTCAGGCTGCGAAGTGGTTCGAGAATTTCCCGTGGCTGGACCCAGGGATGGTCACTCGAATACAGCAACCGGTCTGCGCCGCTGAAATCGATCGCGAAGCGGATTGCCTCGGGGAGCGGGGAAACGATGTCCATGTAGATCGACCGCAAATAGTCGCTCGGCTTGCGCTCGAGGTTCTGGGGACCGCGTTTCAGCACGGTCAGTTGATGGTCCATGCGTCCGCAGATATACGGAAGTGTGCCTCCCAAATGGGGGCACACCAGCTTCAACCTGGGATGCTTGTCGAGGAGGCCGCTGGCAATGATCCGCGCCATCGCAATCGTGTTCTCGAACATATTGCCCAGCGTGCTGGTGAGCTCGTAGCCCTTGACTTGATCGGTTGTTAACGGTTTGGCCGGGTGTAGCAGGATGGGCACGCCCAATTCCTCGGCTCGCGCATAGAGCCACTGGAACTGAGGCTCGTCACACCACGCACCCGCCAGATTCGTATACAGCAAAATGCCTCGGAAATGAAGCTTTTTCAGGCAACGGTCCAATTCTTCGGCAGCGGCCTTCTCGTTCTGTAGTGGCAGCGTGCAGAGACCGCGGAAGCGGGAGGGATGCTGGGCAATCACCGCCGCAATCGAATCGTGCATCAACTGCGCCGCCGCGAGCCCCTCTTCGCCGAACCATTCGGGGCCGGGGTCGTTATTGCTGAGGAGGGCGATTTCGATTCCGCAGGCATCCATGGCAGCCAGCTTCGCATCCACGTCGAGGTACAGCGGGGGCACCTTGCGCAGCCAATCCCCCATCTTGAGGAAGACCGTGCCATCGCGGTCATAAACGAGCGGTTCAGACTTGCGCCGCCGCAGCATCTCGAGGACTTCGGGGAAGAATAGATGGCTCTGGCAATCGACGGCTCCACTGACCGGCGGGCGAGCCGGTGCGGCACGACTCGATTGCGCGAGCGCTGCCCCGCCGACGAGCGTGGCGGCGACAAAGCGGCGGCGATTCATGGAGGGGATCTTGGATTTCATAAGGCGTTTTGGAGAGTCGATGGAATTTTAAAAATGCAGACGCCAGCAGCGGGTCGTTACGGCATGTCACTGACCTGGAGCACGGCTTCGGCAACCAGCAATTCGTCGTCGACAGAGACGCTGAGTGCCCGCTCCCCTCGCACGGCGGCGGCGAGTTCTGCGAAGTCCGCCACGTAACGCTGGTAAGCTGGCAGCGGAACCTGCTGCGTACCCTTTTTATAGGGGCCGGCGGCCGAGGTGAGTTCGAGTGTCAGGGCAGGGGGCTCGATCGGCTGCAACGTGGCCGTACCTTTCGTCCCCAGCACCTCAAATGAGCGCAGTGGCGAAGTTCCCGCCTGGAGCGCGGTGTTGACAATCACCGCGGTCGCGCGAGGATATTCGAGCACGGCGACGTTATTGTCCTTAAGGGAATCCTCGAAGTTGCCATGATGACGCACGAATGGGGTGACGGATTTCGGGTTGCCGAGCAAGCGAACGGTGGCGTCCACCAGGTGTGAACCCAGATCGAACATCGAGCCCCCGCGAAACTCGCTCCATTCCACCCGGCGGGTGGGTGGGAGGTTATTGCTGATGTGGCCGCGGACCAGAAACACATCACCGAGCCAGCCTTGTTTGACTGCTTCGAAAATCGCCGTAAAGCCGGGGTTATAGCGCCACATGAAGCCGGTCTGCAGCAGCCGCTTCTTTTCGCGCGCCAGTGTGACCAAAGCCCGGACGTCGGCGATCTTCGCGCCAGGGGGCTTTTCCAGATGGACATGCTTGCCGGCGTTGAGCGCCCGCATCGCCAGGGCAGCGTGATCGCGGATATCAGACTCCACGGCAATCACCTGAGCCCGCTCGAACAGTTCGTCTTGCGAGATCGGTTTGATTCCCAGTGTTTTGCAGATCTGCGCGCCGGCCGGAGTGTCGTCGCAAACACCGACAAAATCCCATTCCGGCGATGCTCTAGTGAGCTTGATTTTGTCGGGACCATGCGAGTAAGTCGCGCCGAGAAAGCCGATGGGGATGCGCCCCGAACCCTCGGCGGCCGGGAGCAATGTCGAGGCCAGCAGCAGCGAGTTGGTGGCCGCGGCGGTCGCAAGAAAGTCTCGGCGATTCAATCTGAATTCCTCGTGGTTTGAAAAGAAAGATGAGGACCGCGGATGACGCGGATCAGCGCGGATAAAGAAAGGCACGTTGTTTGTTTTTATCCGCGTCCATCCGCGTTATCCGCGGTGAACCTTTTTTCCCTTCGATATTGTTTCACTTGACCGGACGCACTGGTTCATCGAGATAATCCAGACGGACATTCCATTGCGTCCGTGCAAACGGCGAGCACGCCTTCCATGAAAAACCCGACTGACCCAGCGTTTCCAACAGTCCGAGAGCAGCCCAGGCGGTCCCCCAGTCATTGTAAATTTCATCGCGAACTTTCAGCCGTTCGGGATCGGTGGATTCTGTAATGTTCTTGGAGGGGGGCAACCACGAACCATCCGGCTGCTGCGACGTGGGCAACCATTTTCGTGCGTCGCGAAAAACGGTCGAGTCATCGTCGGCTCCGGCCGTCGCCAGAGCGTAAATCGCCATGCCGTCGCTATTGCGTGCATCGAGCAATTGGTGACGCAGCTTGGCGAGCGTGGCTGCAAGTCGTGTCATCACGTGCCGTTCCTGTTGTGGGCCCATCGAGCGGCACAGGCCCGCGGTCTGACGGTCGATGCCACGAAACGGGTTGACTCATCCACGCGCCAGCACTGCCGGACGGGCTGGACTGCCTGATTTGACCAAATACACTTCAGTTCGCATTCACAGATTCGCGGGGCGCGGCGGATTGTAACGGCGCAGACGCACCAGCGACAACCCACAGGGTAGAGCCGTGTCGCTGCTCAGTAGAAATGTCCTCTTGGGGACCGGCGGCCGCTTCACTCCACCACCTTCCGCCGCCACGGGTGGGTGGCAGGTGGTTTGTATTTCCGCTCCGGTTTTCCCTTTTGAGTCGGCCTCCGTTTCGGAGGCTGCAGGCAGGGGCCACCCACCCTGCTGGCCTCGGCCAGGCCGTGAGCTTGGGAAGAATTTGCTGGGCGCGCTGGCGACCTGACGTGCTCGGTGGCACTTTTTCTTATTTCAGTCGCGCAGAGTATTTTCAGGCGTACACGTGTACGGTCATATGTACATCGCGTCGTTAGAAATCGTCGGCCCGGTGGTGTTGGGGAGACGGGGTTGGTCAGAGTCAGCACGAATCGAGGTGGCCAGTCTGCCCAGGTTACCGCGGAAATTCCCGTTTGATGAATCCGAGCCAGGGATTGATCACTGTGTCAATCGGTGTGTCCGCCGGGCCTTCCTGTGCGGAACCGATCCGAGCACGGGCGAGTGTTTCGAGCACCGTAAACGGGCCCTGCAAGAACGCCCGGCATTCGTGACCAGACAACTGGGATTCGTACCCCCGTAATCTGTGTCTATCTGTGTTCATCTGTGGCCATTTCCACTCGGCAAGTTCCGCGTGACGAGAGTTTCAGTCTGACACGTCCCGTCGTTCCAGGAAATTGAGCCACTGATACACACGGATGAACACAGATTGGCGTTTTTCTCCCGGGTGGTTGCCCCTTTCTCTCGGAGTACTGGCGACTGCTCGATGGAACGGGCCGGCAATATCGAACCGACAAGCGCGGCGTCATCCCGTCTGAACTGGCACCGATTCTGGAACGGTTGTCCCTCGGCGGAGAGGGCTGGTTGAAGGTCATGGGCGATTTTCGGCGTAAATTCCGCCGGGCCGCGGGGAAACCCGCGTCGCTGACGAAAGAGGCCCAAAAGCCAGGCGGCCGCAGGCCCGGACTCAACCACAGCCGGGACATCTTCAGCCCGGGATCCGCACCGGGCCGGCAGCCGCCGGTCTAAGTCGCCGGTGACTGTGCCACGGCGGGCCCCAGCCACGACAGCGGCCACGATCGACAAATCCTGTTTCGAGCCTGTCACCGAAAGTCGATCGCAGCCTTCGGTCAGCGCTCTACCGGCGCGCGCGCGATCAACGCACTATTTGGCCGACGCCTCGGTGAAATCGGCCGCGCTCAGCACATCGCGCCGCCGTTCAGGGGCGCCACTCCCCCGACACGGGCCGATACGCCCAGCCATTCTTGAGACCGCCCCCGTTCCCGACGTTCCTAAATCGCACGAAAGTCCCTATAAGGTGGGTGGCCCTCCCTGTGATCGATAAACACAGCCCATCATACGAGGAAAACGTTCGAGTCACTTCAGAAACAACGGTGTCCCCAGATTCATAGACCTGCGTCACCCGTGATCCATCCGGGTATTTCTGCTGGATCTGCCGGTTGAAGGTCAACTCATTATAAGCAAATGCGCTGCCACGATTTTTCCAGCCCTCAAAATTGCCAAACCAGACGAACCGCACTTTCTCTTCCACGACTCCGGCGGACTGGAAAATGTCCAAAGTTCGTCGGTTGATTCAACTGCAGACGCGAACTGTGTTACATCCCGAATTGCAGTCTCTCGTACCGAGTCTGGTAGATCACGAAACCGATCGACCATCTCACTTAGAGAGGTTCGTCTTACGAGCCAATCATTGGGCACATTTGCAATTTCAGTCATCGTCATTCCTTGAACCTTATGAAGTCGTCGCGATATCTGGCGTTTTGCAGCGCCGGATTAGACACGCTCCCCGCGCGGGATGAGCCTCGAATGTATGCCTCGAGAGGCTCATTATTAAAGCGTGATCCAAAGCCGATTGACTGCCGGAAGAACCGTTCTTGCAAATGTGCTTGCATTTCGAGCACTTGACGGTAGTTTGAGGACGCGTTAATGAACTTTTGTGCATGTGTGCCTTCATGGACAACGTCGCCCAATGGGGTCGATGAACTAGCTCTGATGAAGATGTTGCTACGGAAATTGAAGGCATCAGGTGCTGTGCCTTCCGCCCCAAGCGAGCGATATGCATTTTCGAATCGAATACCGAACTCCTGGGGTTCGAGCGTGAACCCCGCCTGGGTCAAATTGCTGCCGTCGGTCTCCTGCAGGATGTTCTGGCCGACGTAGATCAGTTTCCGCGTGCTGGACGACGAGTCTTTCTCGATCCGCATCTGGTCGCCGTTGTACACCAGCGTCACGATGCTCGACGACGAGAGCTTCGTCGCCGTGTTCATGTTCTCGAAGGTCCAGACGCTGGTCGTAATCGTCCCCGTCGGCGAGACCTGCTTGGTCTGGTTGCCGGAAGCGTCGAACGTGAGCGTGGTCCGACCGGTGCCGTCCTGGACGGTTTTCAACCGGTTGGCCGCGTGGTAAGTCGAGGTTGTCCGCGCACCGCTCTCCATTTTCACCGTCCGATTTCCAGCGGGATCGTACGTGTAGGTTACATTGTCGCTGTTGACGCCGCTACGTTTTTCGTTGACGAGCTGGTACGTCGGGTCGGACGTCCACGTCACCCGGTCGCCGCTGGCTTCCGTGACCCCCGTCCGCCGCGTCGTCTTGTCGTACCGGTAGCCGAAGCTGGAGATCGTGACCCCTGACGACTTGATGTTGACCAGCCGGGTCAATCAGCACCGCGACAACGTCCCGTCGGCTACCCGCCAGTTGTATCGAGAGATCGAATCCCGCACGGCATCCACCGTGTAGCGGTCGATCCCTGAGATGCGTTACACGTCCGATGACCAGCCGACGGTCCAGCCGACGCTGGTTCACGAGGCCAGTCACAACCAAATTGCGCCCCGCTCCGCATCACGATCGTGGAAGCCAGGCGAATTCTGCTGAGAAATGCAGCGAACGGTCGCCAAAATCGCCGAGCCGATAGACGTGATCGATAAACACAGCCCATCCCACGTGGGAAACCTTCGAGCAACTTCAGAAACAACTGTGTCCCTAGATTCGGGGCTATCGACCAATCGAATCGTCCCCGAAGGAATCCGTGTTCATCTGCGTTCATCTGTGGCTCATTCAAATACAACGC
>JAFEBR010000702.1 GCA_018242565.1 Planctomycetota bacterium
CTGCTGGGAGCCGTGTACTTCATCTTTCGCGGTCGAGGAGCAAGCTGATGGCCCATCCCCCCATACCCCGGGCCACCTGGCTGGCCCTGTTGCTGGTGACCTGCATTGGCTGCGACCAGGCCACCAAGTCGCTGGCCACGCAGACGCTCGGTCAAGAACCCGATCAGGTGCACTCGTACCTGGGAGACACCATTCGGCTGCAATACGCCCTGAATCCAGGTGCCTTTCTGGGGATGGGCAAAAACCTCGCCCCCCGCGAGCGGTTTGCGATTCTGGTGCTCACCAACAGCCTGACCATGCTGGCGCTGGCGGTGGTCTTGGCACGCAACTGGCAGATGGCCCGCCTGAAACTGATCGCCGGGGCGCTGATCCTCAGCGGCGGCATCGGGAATCTCATCGACCGTATCAGCAATGCGGGACTGGTCACCGACTTCATGAACGTCGGCATCGGCCCGTTGCGAACCGGCATTTTCAATGTCGCCGACATGGCGATCATGGCCGGCTGTGGCCTGTACCTGTGGACTTGGTGGCGCGACGATCACTGATCTCGCGCCGACTCCCGTCCCACGTTCCGCGCAGCGTGCCACCCGGTCGGCACGTCACGTTATTTCGGTTCAGGCGGACGCACATCGAGCAGATTATTCCACTCGCGAACGTGGGCTTCGATCGCGAACGCGGCGTCGCTGCCCCGTCCCAGTCGGCAGTTGGCGATGAGATTTCCCGAACCGGCCCCCTGCCAGCGAATCGCCGCCTTCATCAGCACGGGCGCGCGGCCATCGAGAATGGAACACCCGGTCACCACCGTGTCCTGGCACTCGTCGAGATACAGACCGTAGGGGGCGGGATCCAGAATCTGCACGCCCGACAAATTGATGCGTCGGCAACGGATCAGCTCCAGCAATCCCAACCGCTCTTGCGGACCGGCCTGCGCCACGGTGTGTCGCCCTGCCTGACAATCGTGAATGACCAGCCCGCTCAAGGCACAATCGACGCAATCCACCAGGCGAATACCGGTGCAGAGTTCATTGGGCTCGTAGTCGGGGTTGTGATCGAAGACGTTACTGCCGATGGCCAGATTACGGCAGTTTTCGAGCAGCAGGTTGCGGGAATGACCGCTGTAAATCACGTTGCCGGTGATCGACATCCCGCGGGCTGATGTCAGATGAATGTTGTTGTCCTGGCTGCCGATCAGGTTACCGGAAATCGTCCACAGCCCCGCTTTGTGGTTTTTATCGGGGCTCTGGCCGATGACGCGGATGTTGGCTCCGCCCGGACTGTAAGTCGCCTGGATCGTGTTGCTGGCAATCGTCCCTTCGCGCACCGATCCCGTACGGCAGTCGATATAGATCTCAGCCGTGGGCTCGGCGTCGGCACCGGGAACTTTGTGCGAGCGGTTGTTGTTGTATTCGATGTCGTTGCCGGTGACTTGCAGATTGCGGATCTCGCTCCCTTCAATGCGGATCCCCCCCAGTCGGCAATAACTGATATGGGAACCGGTGATGTTCGTCTGATGCAGATCGACCCGGTCGAGATGAATGCCGACTTTCTGGTTGTTGTACAGATGGCAGTGGCTGATCAGCAGGTTGCGAGCCCGCCGATGCACGTAGATGGCGGTCTGCACTTCGCGAATCAACAGCCCCGTCAGCGTGGGCTGCATGACCCCCGTGATACGAATGCCATCGGCTTCGGGATGGGCCCCCTGGATTTCCAGGTCGGCGACCGTCGGCATCCGCTCGCGGGCCCATTCTTCGGGCCGGAACCCGC
>JAFEBR010000703.1 GCA_018242565.1 Planctomycetota bacterium
AGCAACGCCAATGTAGATGTAGCCAACAGCGTCTGGACCGATGTTCGCCATCGCGCACGCGGTTTGAGCGATCTTTGAAATGATGCCCTCATCCTCGCCGCGTTTCTTGTCGAGCCGCAAGAGCCCCTGCTTAAACTCATAGCGAGCAGTTTCAATTTTGGACCGGCGGATAGAGTTTTCGAAATCCACAGCGAGCCCGACCCCGTGTCCCAGCAATGGTGGCTCCTTGTGAGCGAAGTGCCGTTGCATCAGCCCGATTGTAATATCGATATTTCTCTTTCGGTCTTCGACATTTACGTGGTGGCTAGCCATTTGCAATTTGCTTGATAGGTGTTTTATTGAATCCATGAGTTGTTTGTTATCGAGGGGTTGTTTTACCTCTTTGATCGCGAGTTTGTGCAGCGCCATGATCATTGCGTAGAACGGTGTGCGCACAGGATTCGCGCCAGCGTCCGCGTTAACAACGCTTCGGAAAGCGTATTGAGACTGATCAACTGACTCGACAATTTCCATAAATAACGAGAAAACAGCCTTGATTTCATCCGCCAATTGCTTCTCGCCATACACGGCCAGTCGTGTTGTAATGTCCTCACATAAGGCGGTGCTTGTGTCATAAGCGTCGTCGAACCTCTCTCGGCTTGCATTGAACGGGCTTTCAAGCAAAATCGAGATCGCGATATCTGCGACCACCTGCTCATCAAGGCTTTCCCGTAGTTCTCTGGTGCGTAGTATTCCCTGCTTGCACCAGACGGTGTTTTCCGCATGAACTCCGTAACCTAACCGCAATGTGGGGGCGTCGATGCTGATCATGGGCATATCCGCCAAATTAACAACGTCCGGTGACGTGTCGCCGCGTAGTTCCGAACTTATCGTGCGAACCAGTCTCGAAAATGGCGAAATTATTCCTGCCTGGCGTCGCTCGTGCGGGCTCAACTGGCGGCCTCCGGAGTTAATCCGTCCAAATATCTCAGTCACGTCCGACGTTTCGTCCACTGTGAAAATTGTGACGGCAAGTTGGTAGTCAAGTATCTGCGCGCATTGCTCTCTCGTCAGTTTCCTTTCGGAATTAAACACATTGAAGACACCGCTTTCCGCATACTGTTTTGCGGTTGGAAACTCTCTGACGTCGAACCGTGAACCGTCTTTCAAATGGAATGCGGTCTCGATGAACGATAAAATCGCGTTGAGTCGCTGCATTCCGTCTATAATCTCGAATTTTCCGTCGCTTCGCTGCAGGAAGAGCATCAACGGTATCGGGAAGTTCTTTAAAATGCTGTCGATAAGCTTTTCTTTTTCTTCGAGGTTCCACACAAGCTTGCGTTGATACGCCCTATTGACGACAAACCGATTTGTCCGGAATAGTCGATAGGCCTCGATAACGGTCATTCCTCGGGGCGTTGTAGCCATTTGTTTCTGTGTGTGTATCTGGGTTTTCAATATCCGCGGTGAAGATTCTGGAACCGCCCGTGGCCGATGATTGCGATGCTGAGAAGCGATTTTACCAATTGAGTTCGTGCACTGCACCCATGTAAGCTCGTAATGCGACGCGCGTTCCCTGCCGAATTAGGCCGGCGACGAAAATAAACCGGTCCACTTAAACAGCATGTCGTGGGCGGTGCTACCCATTGAACACGGAGGATGTTTCAGCGGCTGGCCATCCACCTGATACGCGGTACTGGGGCATTCTGAAAAGTTGGGATTGCTTAGCCCATATGAAAAGTGGCCTTCTTTGGTTCTTGCCGCTCTGAGCGATGCGGAATCGGCTGGCACGGGCGTGTCGCGCCAAACCGTTTCGATCGGGTGGACACGGGTCGAACCTCGGCGCTGTCGCGGTCGGGCAACCCGTGTCGAACGACGGAATCTGGTCGTTCTCTCCGGTCGTCCGTTGCCGGCTGGTCCAATTCACTGAAAACAAATGATCCGCCCGCAGGCCCCCGGGGCCGGGCTGCGAAGAATCGGGCCCACAGGCTGACGCTCGGCGTGAAGTGTTACGCGGGCCAAGCTGCCGGTGCAATGCGTTGCGGGCGTCTCGCCTGCACTGGGGCCAGTGAGGCGCCGGCACGGCAAAAAGGCTGTGGCGGCGATTTGGGGAAATCTGGGCCCGCCCGCATCCTCGTGTATTGACATGCGTACACTATACGGATAAAGTTGCATGGAAACAGGTAGTTATTACACGTTCATTTACGGGAGTGGCCATGAAACAACAGAAACGAGTCCATTTGCAGTACGTTGTGAGGAACGAAGTGGAACACGATCCCGAGCAGCGGGAGCATTACCGGGCCGTGGTGCCGCCCCTGTTTCAGGTGACCGACGACCAGGGACAGGTCTGGTGCGAATATCCGGTCCGCACACCCGTCAGGCCGGCTGCCGGGCTGACCTGGCTCTGGCCGGGCCGTATCGCCAGCGGCCAATTGACCGTCATCGAAGGGACTCCCGGCGATGGCAAATCCGCGGTGGCCCTCGACTGGGCGGCCCGAGTCACCCGCGGGGCGCCGTTTCCCCACGTAGCCGGGGCCGAACCGGTGCCGCCCGCCAGTCCGGGGCCGGGCAAGGTGTTGCTCGTCACCATGCAGGATGGCTTCGAGGGCACCCGCGAAAGGCTGCTGGCACAGGGAGCCGATCCGGAGAATGTCTGCTGGGAAATGCTGGTCGAGGGGACCACCGAAGATGTCAAGAAATGCCTGGGGCAGCGGACGGTGGATCTGCCCTTTGATATTCCCATGTTGGAACAGGAATTGACCGACCAGCCCTCGATTCGGCTCGTGGTCGTCGATCCTCTGTGCGACTTCTGCAGCAAGCCGGCCCAGGTGGCCAAGGTCTTGGAAAAACTCCGCAATATCGCGGCGTCGTACCAGGTCGCCATCGTGGTGACGCTGCCGGCGGAGGTCCGGTTCGATGCCTCCGGCCAGTTACGGGTGACATCCCGGTTTCGGACGGAAGCCGCGCGGGCCGTGTGGTGCGTGGCGACCGATCCGCGGAACGCCGACCGACGCTTGCTCATCCCCCGACGGACGAACCGGTTCGCCTTGCCGCAGGGGCTGGCGTTTCAGATTGACGAGCAGGGACTGCGGTGGGAGGAGACGCGGTCGATTCGGCCGCGCGATCCGCTGGGGTGGGAGCAGACGATCTGTGAGTCATTGACTGCCCTGTTACGAGCCGGGCCGCAACCGGCGGCCGATCTCTGGGAGAAGTTGCTGCATCGCGGGTTCAGCCGGAAGCAGATCCGGGCGATGGTGGTGCGGCTGGGAATCGAGATTCGGAAAAAACCGGGCTACGGAAGAGAGGGGGGCTGGGAATGGTATCTTCCGGGGTTCGAGGAAGAAGCGACGGAGACAACAACCGTCGAAGTGGCTGCGGTTGCCAGGGAACGGGAAGTGGAGGCAACCGACCTGTCAGGCAAGGAGGCCGCGTTGGCAGGGACGCAATCCGAAGTTGACGCTGCGTTTGAAACAGCGAGGCAGCACGTCGCGACTCAAGCCCAGACGCCGGAAGTGGCGGTTGAAGTCGCGCTGCCAGATGCCCCCGCGCCGGCCATCGAGCCAAATTCGCAAAACCGGAATTCTTTGGAGAATACCGCGGGAAATGCGACAACCGTCGTGGTGGCTTCATATGCCACGGATCGTGACGTTGAGGCAACCGAGGTGTCACCCGCAAATCGGTCTCTGACAGGGGATGATTCCGGACGTGACGCTGCGGTTGAGGCAGCACTGCCGCACGTCTCGGCTAAAGCCCAGACGACCGAAGTGGCTGTTGATACCGCGCTGCCAGACGCCCCCGCGCCGGCCAACGCGCCAAATTCGGAAAATCGGAATTCTTTGGAGAATGTCGGGGAAAAACGGGGAGACGACGAGGGGCATGAGCACGTCTCGCTGTGGATGCTGGCGCCCCGGGAGTTTTTCGCCGATGGGAAGTTCGGCGGACCGTTGTCTCGCGTGAAGGTCTGCACGGCGGAGGACCAGGCC
>JAFEBR010000704.1 GCA_018242565.1 Planctomycetota bacterium
AACAGAGTTAGACCGAACAGTTTGCGATTTGCCTCGGCACGGGGAATCGTCAGCCTCAGTTCGACCGATTCACCCGGCAGATCGGCGAGTTTTGTCCCGACGGGTGACCGCTGCGCCGGCAGGTCGGCGGCGACATCCTTGATGACTACATTCTCCTGCACGACCGGTTGTCGCCGTTGTTTCTCGAGTTCGCGCAGAGGACGAATCCGCAGTGTGCCATCGGCCGGCACTTCGAGTTCGCGGGGGAGCGACTGCATTGTCAGACGGCTCATGGTGCCGTCGTTGCGATCGACACTGGCGAGCCAGGCCCACATGACACGTCGACCATCGGGAGTGAGCACACTTTCGGGAGCGAAGAAGTCAACCCGCCACGAACCGGTTCCGAACAGACTCTGGCTTTCGCGGCGCCAATTCATGCGGCCATGTCGTGTGGGCACAAACTGCTCGGCTTTCGCGTCCCAATCGCCGATGTAGTACCGGCAACCGAGATGATGCGAGATGCACAACAGCATCCAGCGGCCATCGATGGGGAAGAAGTTGGCGCACGAGACATCTTCGCCTTTGGCGACATCGGGCAGATCACGCTGCAGGAAGGGGCCGACTTTGGTCCAGGTCCGCAGATCTTTGGATTTCATCAGGGGGGGATTCTCGCCCCCGGAAATGGCGTAGTAGGTATCGCCGATCAGGAAACAATCGGGATCCCAGTGATTGATCTGGGCCGGACTGCCGTCGGCGTTGCGGACATCGACCGGATACGGTTTCTCCCACGCGGAAATCTGGCTGTCCTTGGCAATGGCAATCTGGTTCCGGCCGGAGCCTTGCCCGTGATAGATCGCGGCGGGTTTTCCGTCTTTCGTCAGAAAACCGGTGCCACTGAACATGCCGTGTCCCGTGAAGGCGGGCTGCAACTTGGTGGTCTGCCAGGTCCAATGCAGCATGTCGGGACTGGTGACATGCACGAAGCTGAACGACTGCTGCCCCTGCCAGGGATGCGCCAGAATGTAGTGCAGGTGATACGTGCCATTGAGACAGAACGCCGCGTTGGGATCTCCCGGGAGACTCTCGCCCCCCGGATGCATCAGGTGAAAATTCAAAACCCGGTCGGCGGGTGGGAGAGCCGCGCTGACCGACCGCGCCAAGAAAAAGCTCCCCTGACCATCGAGCACGAGTTGACCATCTGCGATGCGGGCCTTTCCGACGAGCTTGCCGTCGGGAAACCGTCCCATGGCATCTTTCAGTGAGCCCTGCTCGAACGACCACCAACCCAGAGGCTGGGGGTCCGACGGCTGATTCGGCTTCAGAGACTTCAACTGTTCGGCCGACAAGGCGAGATTGTAGATGCGGGCGTCGTCGATCTGACCTGCGAAGAAGCCTTTGACGCCGAGATGCCGCTGGCCGATCAACACGGTGCTGTTGGTGTAAAAGGCTTCCGCCCCCTCGGCGGTGTAGCTGGTGGCGAGGACTCCATTTCGATAGAGCGAAACCTGCCGGTCGCGATAGACAATCGCCACCTGAACGAGCGTGGTTCCGGCGGCGGTTTCTCTGGGGAAATCGGCCTGCTCTTTTTTCGTCCGGCGGAACCCATCACTGCCGGGCATCCAGGTTGCCGGTGTCAGTTCGGCAAAGACCACGGCGTCGAACACGCCCCCCGATTTCTCCAGCGAGAGGACACTGCCCCCCGATTGCGTCAAATTCGCCGGCGTAACCCAGGCGACCAGCGTTTTGTCGCGAATCGGCAGCGGATCGGCGGCGGAGACGGCGTGAGCCGAAAAAGCGAACAGCAGGAACAGAGAGCAGCAGCGAGCGACACGTTTCATAGTCAGGTTCCAGGGCGACAAACAAACCAGAACCTGATTCTGAATGAAATGGTCCGGCTCGAACAGTCCACGGGGGTCCACAGGTCAGGGCTGTCGTCGGCATCTGCTGGAATGACCTGTGCCGCGGCGTTACAGTGGAACGGCAAGCAACTTTCAAAGCCTACACAACAGGAACGGCCGTGAGACGAATGGCGAAGTGTGTGCGGGATCGCAGACGGGCTGGGTGGCCCCGGCGTGTGGCGTGGTGGAGAGCCTGGTGTCTGCCGGCGGTGGTCTGCTGCAGCGTCTGGCTGTGTTCCAGCCCATCGGTGCAAGCGGCAGAACCGCCGCAATTCAATCGCGATATTCGCCCGATCCTGTCCAATCACTGCTTTCCGTGCCATGGCCCCGACAGTGCCGCGCGGAAGGGGGGATTCCGACTCGACCGTCGGGATGACGCGCTGGCGAACGCCGATTCCGGGCAACCGGTGCTCGTCCCCGGGAACCCGGGGGCCAGTCCCCTGCTCCAGCGGGTGCGTGCAACCGAAGCCGCTGAAGTCATGCCACCCCCGGAGATCAAGAAGCCCTTGTCGGCGAAGCAGATTGATCTGCTCGAACGGTGGATCGCTGCGGGTGCGCCATATGAACGACACTGGTCGCTGATTTCTGTCCAACGGCCGGCGGTCCCCGCTGTCAGTCAGCCTGCCTGGGTTCGCAACGAGATCGACGCGTTCGTTCTGGCTCGCCTGGAACGTGAAGGTTTGCCGGCATCACCTGAAGCGGGGCCCGAAACACTGATTCGCCGGCTGGCGCTCGATCTGACGGGATTGCCACCGACACCCGCCGAAGTCGAAGCGTTCGTGGCCGAGATTCTGGCCGCGCAACAGACCGATCGTGCGACCACGGCCAATTCCCGATCGCAGACCGAGGCCGTGTACCGGCGCTGGGTCGATTACTTCCTCGATTCGCCACACTACGGCGAGCGAATGGCGGTGGATTGGCTGGACGCGGCGCGATTCGCCGACACGAATGGTTACCAGGTGGATCGCGACCGGGAGATGTGGGCCTGGCGCGACTGGGTGATTCAGGCGTTTAACAGCAACCAGTCGTTCGCACAATTCACGATCGAGCAAATCGCCGGAGACCTGCTGCCGAATGCCACGCCGTCGCAAAAGATCGCGACGGGCTTCCACCGGAATCACATGCTGAATGAAGAGGGGGGCGTGATTCCCGACGAGTTTCTGGCGGAATACTGTGCCGATCGCGTGGAAACCACGGCGGCGCTGTGGCTGGGACAGACGTTCAACTGCGCCCGCTGCCACGATCACAAATACGACGCATTCACACAGCGTGATTTCTATGGGATGTATGCGTTCTATCACAATGTCGCCGAGGGGGGCATCGGCAATTACGGGGCCTCGATTCGCCGCAACGCGCCTCCGTTCCTGAAATTGCCGGCGCCGGAACTCGAAGCCAAACTGGCCAAGCTGCGGATGGATCTCGCGACCGCGCAGCCCCAACTGAAAGACCTCGACGCCAAACTGCAGGCGGAACAACCCCAATGGGAAGAACAGTTGCAGAAAACGTTGGCCGCGGGCGCGCCGGCGAACACGCCTCCGACGGCCCCGGTACCGGAAGACATTCTGGCATTACTCAAAAAGCCGGCTGCCGAGCGCAATGAGGCGGACAGGCAGAAACTCAGTGCGTATCAGCAATCCACGCATCCCGAACGTAAGGCGCTGGCCGAGCGGATCGCGGGCCTGACCAAGCAGATCGACGAGACTGACCTGCAGATACCGACGACGCTGGTTATGGAGGAACTGCCCCAACCGCGCGTCACCCGAGTTTTGATGCGGGGCGATTACACACGACCGGGAGACGAAGTCACGGCGAACACACCGGCGAGCCTGCCCCCCTTGGCCGCCGACCTGCCGCGGAATCGCTTGGGTTTGGCCCGGTGGCTGGTCGATCCGGCGAATCCGCTGCCGGCGCGAGTCACTGTTAATCGCTTTTGGCAATCGATTTTCGGAACCGGACTGGTTCGCACATCGGAAGATTTTGGCACTCAGGGGGAGCCCCCCAGTCACCCGGAACTGCTGGACTGGCTGGCTGACGAATTTGTCCGCAGCGGGTGGGATGTGAAACACGTGCTGCGGTTGATGGTCACCAGTTCCACTTACCGCCAGAGTTCGCGGGCCCGGCGAGACCTGCTGGAACGCGACCCCGACAATCGACTGTTGGCGCGCGGTCCCCGATTTCGGCTGCAGGCCGAGTTCCTGCGGGACCAGGCACTCGCTGCCAGCGGACTTCTGGTGAAAACAGTCGGCGGACCTTCGGTGAAACCGTACCACCCGCCGGGGTTGTATGAGCAGGTCACGGCGGGCAGCACGACGAATACCTACGTGGCCGGCACGGGAGACGAGCTGCATCGCCGCAGTATGTACACGTACTGGAAGCGGTCGGTCCCGCACCCCGCCATGCTGGTGTTCGACGCGCCGTTTCGTGAATCGTGCAGCGTGCGGCGTTCGCGGACCAACACGCCGTTGCAGGCGTTGAACCTGTTGAACGACCCGACCTACGTGGAGGCCGCCCGGTTCCTGGCCGCCCGGATGTTAACCGAGGTGGGACCGACTCTGGACACGCAGTTGACGCAGGGATACCGGCTGGTACTGGCGCGTGCGCCACAACCCCGGGAACTGGCCGTACTGCGAGCGGCGTATCAACGGGCCCTGACGGAATTCCAGGCCGACGCCAATGCGGCGACGGAACTACTGCAGGTCGGAATCCGGCGAACGGGAACCGAACTGAATCCCGCACGCTGGGGCGCCATGACGGTCGTCGCCAGCACGATCTTAAATCTCGACGAAACCGTGATGAAGGAATAGAAGACCGATGTCCGTTGAGTCATTATTCGCGCTGTCGCGGCGCCAGTTTGTCAGCCGTTCGGCGGTGGGCCTGGGGACTGCGGCGCTGGCCCACCTGCTGGGGGAACAACTGCAGGCCAGTGGTGGTCTGCCCGGTTGCCCGCAGCACATCCCTAAAGCCAAGCGAGTCATTTACCTGACGCAGGCGGGGGCGCCCTCGCAACTGGAATTGTTCGACCATAAGCCGCAACTGAAAGAGCAATTCGACAAAGATCTGCCCGACTCGGTGCGGCAGGGGCAACGCCTGACCGGCATGACCGCCGGGCAGGCGCGGTTTCCGATCTGTCCTTCGATGTACAACTTTTCGCAACAGGGACAAGCGGGACTCTGGCTCAGCGAATTGCTGCCCCACACATCGCGGATCGCCGACCGGATGTGTGTGATCCGGTCGCTGCACACCGAAGCGATTAACCATGACCCGGCGATGACTCTGCTGCAAACGGGGCATCAGATTGCCGGGCGGCCGTCGCTGGGGGCGTGGTTGTCGTACGGACTCGGTTCTGAGAACGACGATCTGCCGGCCTTTGTGGTCATGATTTCACGTCCCAGCGGACCAACCAACGCGCAGCCACTGCATGAGCGGATGTGGGGCGCGGGATTTCTGTCCCCTCGCTACCAGGGGGTGCGGTTCAGTCCGGGAAAAGACCCGGTTCTGTTCCTGTCGAATCCGCCAGGCATCACGAACGAACGGCGGCGGTCGATGCTCGATGACGTATCGTCGCTGAACCGACTGCGGTTGGAGGACGACCCTGACCCGGAGATTCAGGCGCGGATTGATCAATATGAAATGGCGTTCCGCCTGCAACGGTCTGTCCCGGAATTGACCGATCTGTCGCAGGAACCCAAGTCGGTGTTTGAGGCGTATGGTCCCGAATCGCAGAAGCCGGGAACCTTTGCCGCGAATTGCCTCCTGGCCCGGCGACTGGTCGAGCGAGGGGTCCGGTTCGTGCAACTCTATCACCGCGGCTGGGATCAACACGCGAACTTGCCGAGCGGCATCAAAAGTCAGTGCTACGATACCGATCAGCCTTCGGCGGCGCTGGTCGAAGACCTGGCGCGGCGCGGATTGCTCGACGATACGCTGGTCATCTGGGGGGGCGAATTCGGTCGAACGGTCTACTCGCAGGGGAAACTCACCGCCAATGATTATGGTCGCGATCACCACCCGCGGTGTTATTCGATCTGGATGGCCGGCGGCGGAATCAAGCCCGGCACCATGTACGGCGAGACCGACGACTTCTCTTATAATATCGTGAAAGATCCGGTGCACATCCACGATTTGAACGCCACGGTGCTGCACCTGCTGGGGATCAACCACAAGGCACTGACGTATCGCTACCAGGGCCGCGATTTTCGGCTGACCGATATCCACGGATCGATCGTGGAGGGAATTCTCGCCTGAACAGGCATCAGCGGCGGTTCGGGGCAGACTCCGGCAGCGGATGCTGCCGGGCCCAGGCGGCCAGATCGAGACCGGCCTGAGCGGGATCGTTCTGCCAGCCGGCCGGGCCTTCGGCGAACTCCTGCAATGAGATGCGGATGGGGCTGCGGCCATCGCGGCGATCGAAGTCGGTGGAGAGGTATTTGGCGTCGAGCGCTCGCCCCGCGTAGTGCCCGGTCAGGTGATTGAAAAAAACGAACTCGCCTTTGGGCAGCAGAAAGAGAGTCGCCAGTTTCCGGTTCGTGCCGCGCCAATCCCAGATTTGATATTCCGAATTCTGACCAATCAGGACGAATCGGTCATCAGCGAAGAACTCGGCCCAAACAAATCCGCGATGGACGATCTGCCCCACCGCATGAATCGGATCTGACGACTCCCAGACGCGGCGGGGTTCCTGGCCGCTGACATCCCAGATTTCGCGGTTCACCAGCAAATAGGTTCCAGACCGCGACCATTTCACCGACATCGAATCTAACGCACTGAAAGTCGAGGTGGGCACGGTCCAGCGCCGTTGCGGACTAGGATCCAGCCTCCATAACTGCACTCCCGTTTGACCAGGATGTCGGGCCGGGCCCACCGCCAGCCATTTCTGGTCGTCAGACAGTGCCGACCGCTGCAGATCGGTCACCCCCGCAGGCTCCAACTCCCGCGGAGGCTGCTCCGTCGCTGTCTCCCAGACACGAATTTTTGGGTCCGGGTAATTGCGCATCGCCATCAGGCTCGCGGTCCGGTTCAGCAGCAGGAAGCCATGACCATCCGAGGGAAAGAGAATTGTCCGTCGCAGCGCACCGCTCGTTGCATCCCACAATCGCACTCCCCTGGTCGAGAATTGCTCGCCCGTACCAATGATACCGCTGGGAGTCGGTCCGAAGACTGTGTTCCCGTCCTCGCTGAGACGCAAATGCGGCGCGAGGTTCGGTTCATTCTCGGTGCCGGCCAGAACGACCGACAACAGGTTCTCGGCGGAACTCTCAGTGTGAGAGTCCGCCGACAGGGCGCGAGTGAAGACCTGATTGTCTTTCAAACTGCGGAGCCAGCCCCCTTCCACAACCTGGGCGCCGGCAGGAACGTCTTTCACCATATTCCCGCTGCGCAAATCGCAGGTCCAGCCGGCCGTCTGTAAAAAACGGCCCCCCAACAAACGGGCCGTTTCGACGAAGGGATGTACGACTTCGGTCCCGAAGGGGTCACTTACGTCGCCCGCCGGCAAACGGTACACGCGCGTACTGCCCAGAGCGACCGCGAGACGTCGGGTTTCGGGTTGGAGATCCCAATGTTCAAAGGGCACGGTTCGCTGCCCCGGCTGGGTCTCAGGAAGAGGGGAACCCAGGACCTGAACCGATCGCGGCTGGCCCGTCGCCAGATCGATTTCGCAGAGCTTGCCGATAGACAAAACCAGGCACGTGTTCTCGGCGGGTCTCAATACCACCAGCGGACGGCCGTTCGCCAGCGCGGCCAGTTCCGGGAACATAATCACAGTGGCGGCGGCGTTTCCCTGCAACGGCTGGACTTGAATCCCCCGTTCCGTGATGACCGCCAACCGTTGATCGTCGAGGAACAGGGGCACGGTTCCGACTGCCGCCGGACCAACGGTTGTCTCTCCGGCAGGAGCATACACCAGCGTGCGAGTCGAGGTCTCCCAGACATAGGGACCGGCCGAGGACGCGAGATAAGTTCCGGAAGGAGAAAAACACAACAGGGCACCGCCCCCGTTGTCGATGCTGCTGGATCGCTGCCCGGCAATCTGGTATTGGACGACGTGGCCGTCCTCGGTATAGGCGATTTGATCCCCCTCGCTCGTGATGGCCACGCCCCCCCAATTCGCCGGGGATTCCGGCCGCAGCGCCATCTGAATCGGTTTCACGACGGGTTGCAGCGTGTTCACATCCCACACATGGATCTGGCCGTGCACGTCGGAAGACACGATCCGCTTGCCGGACTTTGACCACGCCAGACTGCGAATGCCCACCTGATGTCCCCGATAAACTTTCTGGGCCCCGGGCTTCACGAGCCACGATTGCGGATCTCGAACGCGGATTTCCCCATCGCCGCCACCGGTGGCTAATCGTGTGCGATCGGGGGACCATGCCACTTGATTGATGTACCCGTAATGCCCGGGTAATTCACGACGAACATTCGAGGGCAGTTCCACCGCCCGACGATCGGGCGATTGCCGAGGCTTTGAGGCAATCTCTGCGGCTGGAGTGCCCCGGCGGGGCGCTTTCCAGAACCAGCCAGCGACCAGGCCACACAACACCAGCGCGACAGCCGTGTAAAAGATGGTCAGCTTCTGGCGGTGCGTCCAACGGGTTTCGCCATGCTGACGACGGCGGACAGAACTCGCCAAAGGTTCATCGGCCGCCGTCACGGAAAACAGCAGTTCGTGGGAACCGGTCCCCGGTAACGACCAGTCACTCGCCGGTGGTGCAGCGGCGGCCGGCAGATGGACTGGTCCGGTGTGGGTATATCCCGACTGCAACCGCAACGCGGCGGCAGCCTCGGCTGCACTCTGAAAACGATCGCCCGGATTCTTGGCCACCAGCCTTTCAAAAATACGTCCCAGCCATTCGGGCACATCGGGACGCGCCTGGCACAAATTCGGAATCGGCAATTCGCGATGCGCCAGAATCAATTTGACCAGCGTGTCACCCTGGTAGACGTACTGGCCCGTAAGCAGGAAATACAGGGTGCAGCCCAGGCTGTACAAATCGGACCGCGCATCAGCCCGCTTGGTATCGACCGCCTGTTCCGGAGACATGTAGGCGGCCGTGCCCATCACGACCCCGGTATGCGTGAGGTCCTCTTTTCCGGTCTCGGTGGCCGTCTCTTCAAACCGCGCCAACCCCATGTCGAGAATCTTGACGTTGCCCTGTGTATCCAGCAGCATGTTCTGCGGTTTGATATCCCGGTGGACAATGCCTTGCGCATGCGAATATTCCAAACCACTGAGGGCCTGCAACAGACACTTGACCGCTTCGGCCACAGGTATGGGGCCCCCCTTTTCGACGTGCGAGCACAAATCGCGCCCCTCGACGTACTGCATGACCAGGTAGTTCATGCCCTGCGCAGTCCCGGCATCGAGCGCGGCGACGATGTGCGGGTGGTCGAGTCGCGCGGCGGCCTCGACTTCCCGCTGAAACCGGGCGATGGCTGATCGACTGCGAATCGCCGCAGGACGCAAGACCTTTAACGCGACGACGCGCTTCATCTGGCGATGTTCGGCCTTGAAGACCTGCCCCATGCCCCCGGCGCCAATCCGGTCGAGAATTGTGTAGTTCCCCAACTGCAGCCATTTGGCGGATCCGCGTAACAGAGTCTGCGCCTGAAACAACGTCAGCCGTTTCTGGCGGACCAGGGTCTTCGCCAGGACCTGCCCGTTAGCCGCCGGACCGGCGGACTGCAGCAATTCATCGATGACCTCGGCAGGCACCAAATCGCATTCACGCAAACGACTGATAAACTGCTCACCTGAGACCGACATCGCATTCGCCACAGTTTCGCGGGATTTCCGGCTTCGTCCACCGAATTCTGGCTGAATCATTGCCGAATTGCCAGCAGTTGGCCACTCGCGGACCACTGGCGCAACCAGCCACAAACGGGATTCCCAGCAGGACCGTCACTCTTCGGCGGGAGCCTTTTTGAGAGCCCGACGAACCTTTTCATTGCCGTCTTCGGGCTCTTTCTTGAGTGTGATCGGGTTCTCGGAAATTCGGACGGTATATCGCCCGGCGAAGTGCAGCCGATGCTGAGGCGAACGGGGCGCCCGACTGTGGGCCACCAACTCGAATTCCCGGGTCCCTTCCGGCAACGCAAAGTAGAGTCGGCCCTGGGTGTCTTCGTGAATGCACGGATAACCCTGCTTGCCAATTGACGCCTGTACAAAATAGCCGAATCCGGTCCCTTTCATCAGCGACGCCAACCCGACGGCGTCGCGATACTCGGCCAACCCCTCGATCTCGCGAGACTTTTCGGCGCGGGGCTCGAGTTCAGCCAGGAATTTGGGGACCGCCTGCTGCAATCCCTGATCGACGGCGGCCCGATAATCCTGTTTGTGATCGTCGATGAACGCCGCGAGTTTTTTGTCTTTTGCGGGATCGACTCGAAAGAACTCAGAACGCCCCGTCGTATGCACGGCGATTTCCATGCTGTTGTTCGCTGCGCGAAACTCGAGGTTCAGTGTGGGGGTATTGGCCCGAACGGGAGCGATTTCGAGCGTTTCGAGGATGGTCTGCACTTCGGCCTTCGTACGCCCAAACCGCCGGCTGTCGACGCGGGAGGATTCGAACTCGGTATCGGTGAGCCGCTCGCCCACGAGGCGGCCTTCCAGCTTCTCGGGTGGCTTCTGCAACAACACCCAGCCCACCGCGAAGAGCAGTCCGATGCAGGAAAATGGAATCAACCAGCCGAAGTAATTGCGGGCTGGTCGACGTGACGACCGTTTCGCCGAAATACCGGTAAAGTGTTCCCATTCGTCGTCATCGCGCCCGACACTGGCCGGGTGAACGGAAAAGTCATGGGCGCCAAACTCGCCTGCGGGAGTCGCTGGCAACGACTCAGAGTGCCCCTCGGGGCCCTGCCGTGTGAACTCGGGCGGGGCAGCGGCCACGACCGTTTCCGCGAGAACGGGTGGCGAAACGACGGGGGCCGGGGCCGCCGGCGGAGGGGGCGGCGCCGGGGGAGTTGCCTGGGTCGGCTCTGGCACAATGACTTTCGCCTGGCAACCGGGGCACGACATTTTCTGCCCCGCGCGATCTCCCGGCGCCATCATCAGCTGGGAACACCGTGGACAGCGAAATTCAATTTTTAATTTCGCGGCGGGTCGAGCATTGGCTGCCGGCGGAGTGGAGCCACTGACTGCTGGCGCGGGCCGTGGCGCGACCAACTGAGGCACGGGAGTTGGTCGTGCGGGGGCCGCCTCGGCCGCGTCGGGAGACGGAACACGAACTTTCGCCTGGCACGACGGGCAGCGCTCGATCGTGCCGACCGCAGCGTGGGAGACTTGCATTGCCGTCTGGCAACGCGGGCATTGAAACTCGATCGCCATGAAACCGCTCAATCCTCGCTGCGGCTGACAAACACGGGTGCCAGCAGGTTATCGACGGGAGCGAAATTGTCGGTCAGCAGACGGCCGCGTGAGTGTTCGAGTACAACGGGCATCTCTCCCAGATCGGCCCGCTCTCCGGAAACATTCGTTTCGGTCCAGGCAAAGGGACCGGTGGACCAGTGGTGGCCACTCGAATCGAGGTCTTCAAACGACATCTTCTGCAGGCTGCAGGCGATAATGAACGTGTCGCGTGAATCGCCGGGTTCTCCCTCGTCGCTCGCAAAGATGTACACGTGCGGAAAGATCTGCCGTGCGGTGGCCACGTAACGTCCCAGGAACTGGCCGACTTTGCCGGCCTGAGTCCGCGTATACAGCGACTGGATCGCCGACTTGAAACCGTCGCTCGCTCCCGGTTCGTTCAGCAGCTTGTCGCGGGTCTGGGCCGACATGACGCCGCGGTAGGCCACGGTGTATCCGCCCCCGGCGACACGCTGTAACTGTAACCCGGCATAGGGGGCAGGCGCTTTCTCCCAGCCATCGGCGCCCCACTGCTTGGGGACTACGGCCGCCGGCGGTTCCCCCTCGAGCAGACGACGTTCGTTCGAGCGCTCAAACAGCCGTCTGACGGTTCGCGAAAACCCCAATCGTTCGATCGGCAAGGTCTTGTCCGCCGGTTGCAGTTGAATGAGTGCGTCGTGAACAGCACGCGACATGACACCGCGATACCGCAACACCAGACCACTTTCCAACTGGCGGACTTCCAACCCGGTAATGCCGCCCCGGCAGGGAACAAACTGATCGGTCAATTGGCCCTGGGGCATCAGGCTCGCGGGCAAGGGAACGCTCAAGATGGCCTCGGCCTCGCCGAGCTTGTCTTTTTCACTGGGGTATTCGACGCGCGGATAGATATCGATGATATTGACCAGGAACACCCCCTGGCCCGGGGTCAGCAGGTCGCGCACTTTCGTGCTGAATTCAAGCGTCGTCAGATGCCACGGGACCGACAAATCGTTGAAGGCGTCGCCATAGACGAAATCGTAAGTGATGGGGGCCTGGCCGGCGGCAACCAGCTTGCGATTCTCGGCCAGACGCTCATCCACGTACAACCGGGCGTCGGCGATGTGCGTGCGGACCTGAGTTTTTCCCTCGGTGGGTGAACCAAACTCGTTCGGCAGCCCCAGTTCCGATTCCACCGCCAGCAGGACGGCCGGGTCGATCTCGGCGACGTCGATGCGGGGTTCGAAAGGAAACGCCGCTTCGATCCACCGGGGAAACACGAATCCGCCGCCGCCGATAAACAGGGTACTTGTCCGCCGGGAATTTTCGAAAAGAGTGCGAACCGCCGAGATGTAGTCGGCGTGCTTTCCGAGCGACAAGAGTTGCCACAGGTGGTCGAGATCGAAGACTTGCCGGGTCACCAGGGCCCGCTGATCGGAATCGTAACGCACGATGCGTTCGAGTTCGACCGGGATCTGCACGTCCGCGGGGAACACATCCAGCGGGGTCTGCAATTCGGACCGTCCGGGACGTCCCTGATTGTTCCAGCCATTGGCCGCCTGATCCCAGGCACTGATGACGGCGAGCCAATAGTCGGCGTAGGGGCCGATCTTCAACAAGTCGCGCAGGTCTTCGAGACCGAGCACGCCGCGGGCGGAAAGCTGGTGTGTGTCGCCGTCGTAGCGGAGCTTGCCTGGAAACGACGAATTCAGCTTATCGCCCCCCGGCAATTCAGCCACGTTGACCACGTTGGGCCGCGACCAGTACATGGTCGAGCGTTCGGTGATCGCCGCGTACACCTTCTCGTAGGTATAGTAAAGCTTCGTGGGGTTACTGGGGTTGTAATAACTGTGGGTCAGGTAATCGAGCCGCAGTTGCTTGACGGTATCCCCTTCTTCGTAGGTGTTCGAAATGTTGATCGAATAGTAGTTGCTTTCATCGTTGTATTCGTTGGCCTTGTCTGAGCGCAGCCCCAAAGTCAGCCCGACCGCATGCAACTGGCGGCCGAGTTTGGCTCCCCAGGCGGCTGACGAGCGTTCCGCTGTGGCCCGTTCCGTCCGCCAGGCCTGCCGGGCTTCGATCGCGGCGATCTCGGTCGCGTCGTTGCGGGCGACCGCTTCCGCCAGTGCCTGTTCATCGGCAGCAAACTTGGCCGCGGACGTGGACCAGCCCGAACGAGCCCCGGCACAAAAGCGGGTGAACTGCTCCATGCCCGATTCAGTGGTCGAGGCAATGGTGCCGAATAACGTCACGAGCGGGATCGCGCCGAACACCGCGGCGGCCCGAAAGGCCTTTTGCCCGGCCGCCACCAGCACTCCCATGGTGAGCAGCGCACACGACGTAACGCAGATGACCTCGCGACTGCCGAATTCGCCGATCAGCCAGAAGCCCGTCAGAAAGGTCCCTACGATCGACCCGAGGGCCCCCCAGGCGTAGATGTTGCCGACGGTGATGCCGGTCTTCACGCTGCGTTTCAGCGCCATGCTGGCAGTGACGGGAGAGATGGTTCCCAGCGACAGGGCGGGCAGAAAAAAGACCCAGGCGACGACGCACATCACCCACACGGGCCAACTGGTGCTTTCGGGCCGGGCCGTTTCCGCGGCCCACCCGTTCAGAACCAGCACGCTGAATGTCAATAAGCCCGATGCCAGAAACAACCAGGCGAGAACTTTTTGCGGTTGATACCGGTCGGCCAGCCAACCTCCCAGGTAATTTCCCAAACTGATGCCGGCGAGGACCACGCCGATCACCGAGGTCCAGGTGTAGAGTGATGAGCCCACGTAGGGGGCGATCAACCGGGAAGCGGTCAGTTCGAGGACCATGATGCAGACACTGGTCCCAAACACAATCGCATTGCAGCCGACCAGCGCCCAGAAATCACTCACGCCCGAACGCCGCGCGGGAGGCTTGTCGCTTCCCCCCGCCCCCGCACTGGAACCGTGCGAAAGTTCACGGATCTGGGATCGCATCTGTTGCACATCCTCACGAAACTCGGCGAGAATGTCGGCCTGTTTGCTGGGTTTGGACTCGTCCGTCACATTGCGCTCCTGAAGGGTAATGTCGACACCGCATGATAACTGCTGGCCGGGAAACTGCGTAGGGCACGACCGGCGGTTCGCCTGTTGGGATCAGGGCGTGGGAGCAGCCTGCTGGCCGCAGCGAGAGACACCGCAGGGGAGCGCTCGGGGCCCCGTCATCCGGCCGGCGGAGTTCAAGCGGCTAAAGCCCGCCGAAGCCGCGGCACCGGGGCGACCGTGATTGTCAAAGGCGGTACCAAGGTGACCAGCCCGCACGATGAAATGTCACCCACGCGCAGGGCCGGTCGCAACGGCGTTGGACGAAGATTGCCGGGAAGTGCGGTACGCCGGCGTGGCTCCAGCGGAAACCAGACCGAGGCCGAGACACCAGCGGCCGCGAGATTCGCGGCCGCTGGTGTCGTACAGGGTGGACTACTTCTTTTCGTCAGCCGGTGGGCTGGCGGGCGCGGCAGCCGTTTCTGCCGTCTTAACCATGTCTTCGGGCTCACGGGCCTGCCACAGCTTCGCGGGAGTGCCGGCCACTTTCGACCGGTACTCAGAATGCGAGCCCACGGGCAGAGTGAACATCTCGTAACTGGTTCCCACCGTGCGGCGGAACAGCATCGGATACGAAATCGGGAAGTCGTGGTGATCGCCCGGTTTCAAAGTATAAGGACCACCCCAACCGCTGTAGGGGCCTTTCGTTTCGTACACCAGCGGCTTGTCACTGCTGTTGGTGATCTTCACACCGGCCGGTCCGAACGACGTCGACAGGCTGGGCGCGCTCCAGGCCACCTCGTCGGCCCGCAGCTTGGTGTAGCCGAAATCCACATCGGGCAGATCGACCTGCGGCGCCCCACCATAGTTCACGAAATCGTCCCACCCCTCTTTGAACAGCGACTGCACCTTGGCCAGATCGAGGGTGTCGTTCTGGGGGGTGTAACCTGCGGCGAATCGGCCGGCGACTTCGATTTCCACCGGTCCATCGAGCGAGAGGACGACGGCGCGGGTTAACGACGTCGGACGAATCAACGAGGGAGCGAACGACTGCCGCAGCGACAGATCAAATTCCGCGTACGGTTGCCATTCGGCGCTGGCGGCATTGGCCTTGAACGACACGCGCAGCTTCAGGCTGCGGGTTTCGAGGGCGGGTTTCTTGTCGCCGGTATCGCTGATGCCGATCGGGCCAGCCAGCGCCAGTTCGGTCCACACCTGCCCCTGGTCGCCAAACCGTTTCAGGTCAGGAATCGCTTCGGACAACACACTGATCTCGGCCAGTTTGGCCAGCACAGGCGAAGGCGTGTCGCCCACGTGAATACGGAACACATCGGCTTCCACGGCCATTTCGGTCAACGGCGCAATCATGCCGGGAATCAAGCCGACCTGCAGTTTCTTCGAGGGGGCCAGACTGCCCGCCGAGGGGCCGTGCAGATCCACCGTCCGCACCGACTTGGGTGGCTTGTAGGGATCAACCGCACCCGCGGTGGCCCCCATGACCAGGGAGATGCCCTGTTCATCGGTGCTGACATCCTGCGGCCAGACCCGCAACTGGGGTTCGTAGACGGGGAGCGGCCATGCGCCGGCCACCGTCTTGGTGGCGAGGGCCTGGTCAACCTTCTTTTCCAACTCGGCGATCAACGTGGGGACAATGCCTTCGACTTTCTGTTCGAGCATGCCCTTCTTGCCATACAGTCCGCTGACGAGACCGTTCGAGACCTTGTCTTCGGTCATCCCGAAGCCACGGGTCGAGACACCGGCCGGCGCGGTGACATACCAGTTGTTGTCGGGAATCTGAAACCGCGAACCCAGATACTTGAACCGCAATTTGCGATTCACCACCGTGGGAGTCACATCAATGCTGAGCCAGACGGGCTGCTGGTGCCCAATCACGATGCCAATGGGACCAGCCTGCGCCGAATGGCGTTCCCCCGAGAGGGACGTGCTGCCGATGGTCACCTGCGCATTGCTGAGTGCCAGTTGTACATTCAACCGGTCTTTCCGATAGGCCTTTATCACAGCCCGTGACAACTGGGCATTCCAGCTGATGCCCGACATGTAGACCTGGAAGCCATAGCCCTGCGACTCGGTGTAATCACTGATGTCCTGCAGGCGGCCGCTCAGCATGCTGGGGGGAACGATTTTGGGAACCGCATCGGCCACGGCCGAGAGGGCTTCGTTCCCCAGGCGGAGATAACCCGCCCGGGGCATATCGAGCGCGGGAACGAACGGGATCGCCGTCCCGACGGTCAGCGGCGCGGCCTTGGGATCCGTGCTGCGGGCGGTGACCGGTTTCAACTTCGCCGGGTCGGATTGGGGGGACAGCATCCAGGCATAGAGCGAATCATCGCCATACGACTGCACCCAGATGTTGTGATCGCCCGAGGTGGGTTCTGTATACCGCGGATTACCTCCCGCAGCGCGAATGGCCTCGACCATCTTGCGCGACTGTTCCGGACGGACACCGCGATCGAGGCGACCGTGCCAGGCCCAGATCGGGACATTCTTGAGTTTCTCACCCCAGGCGACCTCACCACCACCGGCGACCGGCACGACGGCGGACCAGCGTTCGGGAAACGAGGCGGCCAGAGCCCAGGTGCCAAAGCCCCCCATCGACCAGCCGGTCAGAATCTCGCGTTTGGTATCGATCGTGTAGTCTTTTTCAACCTGTTCCAGAATCTTCAGAGCCCGTTGGCCATCGGGACTGTCAGCCGACCAGGCGGTCAGAATCCGGCCGTTCATCGTTTCGCACTGCGGAAACACGACCACGAAGGGAAAATTCGCCGCCCGCTCACGGACCAGGGGACCAATGCCGTAGGTGGTCGGCAGAGAACCATCGGTCCCCCGCTCGCCAGCCCCATGCAGAAACAGGATCACCGGCCATTTTTTGGACGGGGTGTAGTTCTGTGGCACGAAGACCGTGTATTTGTGGTCCCCGCTCTCGTCTTTGAAGTTCTTGAGCAGGAAACCGGTCGAACGGGGGGCAGCGGGGGCCTGGGCCTGGACAGGCAGATTGATCAGCAGAACCAGCGCCAGCACCCAGGCGGGACACAGGGCAACTCGGACGTTCAATCGAAGCATGTTCATCACCGTGGAGGATTTCGCGGGAGACCGACGAACTCTATGCAGAAAATTCTAACAGTGCGGACGGCAGGAAGCAGTCCCTGTTTCCTGAAATTTCCCTGAGCAGGCCCTGTGCCGGTCTGGCCGAATGTGCGGCTTGCGACAATTCGACAGCGCGAATCGATTGTCCTTGCCGCCGCAATCGGCCCCTGACCGTCGACTGTCCCATCGAACCGAGGGCGCAACCTGGCTGTGGGCGCAGGTCGGACGAAATATCGACTGCCCGGCCCGGCGACACCAGCAAAAACCACCACTCGGACCGGGGGCCCGCCACCTGGTCGACACTCAGCGCGAATGTCTCACCTGCTCCCGAAATGCCCGATACGCCAGCTTCACAAGTTGTTCCACCTGCACGCTCTGCGATTCCCCTCGGCGTGCCAATTGATATAGTGAGGCTTCTCCGGCAAGATCGGCTGACCCGGCAACGTCACAGGATGGTGGTGATTCCATGACATCTCGGTTCGCGACCCATGAACATCACGAGTTCCTCGAGGCGGCTCACGAGGCGCTCGGGTCGCCTAACCTGCAACTGGCCCTGTCGCGACTCGGCGAAACCCTCGCCGCCGGGAACCGCAGTGCGTTCGAACGCCTGCCCGGTTCCTCGTTACTGCGCGACCGGGCCCGGGCCATCAAGGACGAAACGCTGGCCCATCTCGACGAACACATCGAACAACTCGAACGGGCCGTGACCGCCCGGGGCGGGCATGTGCATTTCGCATCCGACGGCGCCGATGCGGTCGCGATCGTCCGCGAAATCATTCGGCAGGCCGGGGCCAGTCGTGTGGTGAAGTCAAAGTCGATGGTCACCGAGGAAATCCACCTGAACCAGGCCCTCGAAGAAGCCGGGGTGGAAGTCACCGAAACCGACTTTGGCGAGTTCATCATTCAAGTGGCCGGCGAACGCCCATCGCACATTGTGGGCCCGGCCCTGCACAAGACCGCCGAGGAAATGGCGGTCTGCCTGAACGAGCGGTTTAATGAAAATCTGACGAAGGAACCACACGTGATGGCCCAGTTCGCGCGCGGCCATTTGCGTCGCAAATTCGCGGCCGCCGACGTGGGCATCACCGGGGGCAATTTCCTGGTGGCGGAAACAGGCACGGTCGTGATCATTTCCAATGAGGGCAATGCGAGACTGACGACGAGCGTGCCGCGAATCATGATTTCCATCGTCGGCATTGAGAAGCTCATTCCCCGGTTCGCCGACCTGCCGATTTTCCTGAAGGTCCTGGCCCGGGCCGCGACCGGACAGAAGATGTCGATCTACACATCGCTGGTCACCGGGCCCCGCCAGCCTGGTGAAGCCGACGGTCCGGAAGAGACGCACCTGGTACTGCTCGACAACGGCCGGTCACGGATTCTGGGCAGTCCCATGCGCGAGAGTCTGTTCTGCATTCGCTGCGGCGCGTGTCTGAACATCTGCCCGGTGTATCGCAAGATCGGGGGCCATGCGTATGGCGGCACGTATTCAGGTCCGATCGGCGCGGTCATCACGCCGCTGTTCGATGGACACGCTCAGAATCATCATCAGCCGCACGCCAGTTCGTTGTGCGGCGCCTGCCAGGCGGCCTGCCCGGTGAAGATTCAGATTCCGGAACTGCTGGTGCGTAACCGGGCCGCGCAACACGACGAACACGTGACGCCGCGAGGCGAAGAGTTCATTTACCGCATCTGGAACCGGGTGCTGCAGTCGCCGTTCTGGTATCGCGTGCTGACACGAACGACGTCGCGCCTGATGTCGTGGCTCGCGAAAGATGGCTGGGTGAAACGCCTGCCCGGCCCGCTGGCTGGCTGGACCAGTTGCCGCGATTTCCCCGCCCCCGCGAAAAAGTCGTTCCGCGACCAGTGGCGGGAAGAATCGGGCCGTTAACGGACCAGAATCGCTGGGCCCCTCTGTATGACCACAAATCAAAACTGGGCATTGTGGGCGGCCCACACTGTTGAGAAAATCACGGGGAGTTGTGGCGGGATCAGACAAACTGGCCCCGCAGACGAATCACTCTCTATATCACACATTCAATTTGCGGGATCGTCCGAGGCGCCGCAGTTCTTATCGCAGATCGACCATCGTCATGTCCTTTTCAGATCGCCCCCCCTCCCCCACCTGGGAACCAGTTCCCATGGCCGACGTGCCGCAGAGCTTCGTCTGGGCCTGGTATCGTCCCCCGACCGTTCCCGAGGGGGTCTGCGTCCAGATTCCTCCCGAGACGTTTCGACATCCCCTGCGACGTCAACCGGTTTCGCTGCGCACATTGCTCTACTCTCTGGGCATCGCTCCGACCGAAGTGGCCGTGTGGTCGCTGTTTGGAAATCCGTACGACGGCACGGTCCTGGCCGATCCGAATTGGGACTTTCCCATTCCGGAGCCAGGCGCGGTTCCCGACCCCACGCTGGTGATTTATGTGCGTGCGGCGGTGGCGCCGGCGGTGCCGACCATGCCGCTGGCGTACCAACCCATTGCGCCTGCGACAGCCGCGCCCGCTTCGGCCGGCACTGCGGGACCGTCGGACAAAGCCTTTGAGCGGATCGATGCCGACTGGAACCATGCCCAGCAGTTGGAGCAGCATGTCGATGCCGCGGCGAAACAACTCAATGCCACATTGATGCGGGTTAACTCGTTAAATCGCGACCTGTCACCGGAAGAGAATCGCAGTGCCGACTCGAACGACAAACGGGAATGGCAGGAAGCGCGCCGCTGGCTCCGCGATGTGTCCGGTCGGATCGGCCGATATCTCAAAGACCATACCGTGGGCATGACGAGCAATGTCGGCAAGCGTTCGAACCTCGAATCGATCTACAACCAGTACATCGTGCCGCGGCGGTCGTACGACGGCCTGGCACAGGCGGAGCGCGATTTCGAAACCTATCGCAAGAACCTGCAGACGTTGCTGAACAACCTGACGTCGAGCAACAGTTCCGCCGTACAGGATGGCGAACGACGGGCCCAACAGGTGATGAGCCGGGTCGCGGCGAAGATTCGGAATTCGCGAGCGAAGCTGTAAGGTCCAACTGAACGGCGACACAACCACAAAACCAAGACCGGCTGCAAGATCGACTGCCATCAAATACCCAAGACAAGCCAAAGTGCTATTTGACGGTCAACCCGAAAGAAGGACCATAGGAAAACGCTTGAAAATGCCCGGCAGCGTCCTGAACAGTGATCGAAAACGAAACCGGGGTCAATGTCCCGATTCCCGCAGGTAAATTCACCTGACAGGCAATCTTACCGTCCTCGGAAAGCGCCGGTGGAATATTCGTAATTGGTGTAGGATGTGACGATGGGCCAAAGAAACCAATACTGTAAGTATATGGCCCCGTCCCCCCCGTAATGGTGGCGGTCAGCGTCGTGTTGGTAATGCCCGCCCCAAAATTCAAGTTTAAAATCCCAAAGACGGGTTTTGAAAGCGACAGGCTCTCGGATGCGTCCGGATTGTCAGCTTTGGATTCCGAATTGTGCCCAAAGTAATACCCAACAATTGTGCCCAGAATCCCGACAAAAATTGTCAGAACGTCTTTCCCGGC
>JAFEBR010000705.1 GCA_018242565.1 Planctomycetota bacterium
TAGCGGTAGTGGATCTTGTGACGGAATTTCACGCCGAAATTTCCTCACGATCGGTGGCATGGCCCTGGGTGGCATCGCTCTGCCACAGGTGTTGCGAGCTGAAGCCGAAGCCAAATCGGGCACGTCACACAAGGCCATTATCAACATCTACCTGCCGGGTGGTCCCTCGCATCTCGATATGTGGGACTTGAAGCCTGATGCCCCCATGGAAATCCGCGGCGAGTTTCGACCGATCCAGACGAATGTTCCGGGCATCGAAATCTGCGAGTTGTTTCCCAACATCGCCAAGGTGATGGACAAATTCGTGGTGGTCCGGTCGCTCAGCGATTCAGACGGCCTGCATGACGGATACCAGTGCATGACCGGGCGGAAAAAAGGAGGCCGCACGCCACCGGGTGGCTGGCCCGCCGCCGGTTCCTGGATCTCCAAGATGCAGGGACAGGCCGATCCGGCGATTCCTCCCAACCTGGCACTGATGTACACAACCGGCAACCGAACCTGGGGCGAGCCGGGCGACGGTGGATTTCTGGGAGTGGCACATGCCCCGTTCAATCTGCTGGGTCGTAAAGCCCGCAGCACGGCCGAGAACATGGTGCTGCAAGGCATCACCCTTGAGCGACTGCAGGATCGGGCCCAATTAATGCGGTCGTTTGACCTGTTCCGCCGCACGGCAGATACCAAGGGCACGATGGAAAGCCTCGATGTTTACAATCAGCAGGCCATGGGCATCCTGACGACCTCGAAACTGGCGGCAGCACTCGACCTGTCGCAGGAAGATCCTCGCATTCTGGCCCGCTACGGCAAAAGCGACGAAGAATTTCACCGCGACGGTGCGCCGTCGATGGTTGAGAATTTCTGTCTGGCCCGCCGTCTGGTCGAAGCCGGTGCCCGCTACGTGTCACTGAATTACAGTCGTTGGGACTGGCACGGCGGTGACGGTATGAACTTCCCCGAATCGCGGAAAGAATTCCCATTACTCGATACGGGTCTGGCGGCTTTGGTGCAGGATCTCCACGAGCGGGGACTGAATCACGACGTGGCCGTCGTTGTATGGGGTGAGTTCGGCCGCACGCCGAAGATCAATAACAACAACAGCCGTGACCACTGGCCGCAGGCAAATGCCTGTGTGCTGGCCGGAGGAGGCATGCGGACCGGACAGGTCATCGGCAAGACCAACCGCAACGCCGAATTCCCGATTGACCGCCCGGTCAAATTCCAGGAAGTGTTCGCGACGTTGTACAAATGCGCCGGTATCGACGCCCGCAATATCCGCGTGTTCGATCAGTCGGGCGTACCCCAGTACCTCGTCGAACCGGGTATGGAACCGATCCACGAACTGGTTTAACGCGAACGAAACACCGCGAACGCAAACTGCCGGACAGAGGCAGATCGAGCGATTGCTCGGTTTGCTGGCCACCGCGTTCCTGCACACGGACCGAACCCTGCAATACCGGCGGCCAGTACGTTGGCTCTTCGTCTATTTGCCAGGATTGCGGCGGAGCACAGGCATCGGCGGCCCCAGCGGGGTCAGTTCTTCGGCTGACAATCCATCGGGCATTTCGAGCGCGGTTGGCATGAGTTGGGCCGTCGCGGGGACGGCCACGTCCACGGGCAACAGACGCGGGGTCACAAAAACCAGCGTTTCGACCGATGCGACCGCTTGCTCCGAGTCAGGTCGGCCCTGTTCGGCCTCGGCAACCGGCCCCGAGGATTTAGGCGTCGGAGCCAGGCGGCAGATAGTGAGGGTCTGGCCCAACTGCAACGTCGTTTCCGTCTGAATTCGTCGGGTCAACACTCGCGGAACTTTTGTTCCGGCGACCTCGACCTGTTGGTGCGGCGCAAGTTCACTGGTTTCCAACGTGGTCTGCAACCGCAACTGCCGCTGCGACAGGAGGGTCGGAACCACTTCGACCTGTGTTCCGATCATCACACGTCCCACGACCGGTTGTCCGTCATCGGTGGGTAACTGCACCGGGATCTGCCCCCCCTCGAAAAACTTCGCGGGGTACCGGGGCGCCGTCACCAGCGTGGGTTCCGACAACACGCGAATGACGCCCGCATCGCGAAGTTCCTTGAACAGAGGCAACCGGGCCGGATTGGCGTCGACGACCGTCGTCCGGAATTCCCGCATCGGTTCGGGGGCCGATTCCACATCATCTGCCGCGGTCGCGGTCAACGGCCCCATGCCGATCATCTTTTCGAACGCGCGTGCTTTCAGTCCCAGGCGATCACGCTGGACTTCCACGGCCACCAGATCGAGGACGACACGAGTCGCCTCTCCGTGTGACTGTCGCAGGCGTTCGACTTCATCCTGCAGACATTCAAGTTCAGCCTCTTTTCGGCTTAATTCGTGCTTTTTGTCACGTACGGGCCCGGCTTGTTTGCGCAAACGCGCGGCCTCGGCTTTCAGGCCGGCTGCTTCGAGATGATCGGCGGCTTTGAGCAGATGGTCGGCTGACGACTTACGACGGGCCGAGGAGTCGGCCACCGGAGCGACTCTTCCCGCCCCACGAGAGTCTGCCACCCGCAGTGGCTCATCAGCACAAATAACCACACTTGACAGCAGCACCACCACAAAACAACCGCTCAGAATTCCACGCATTCACTCACTCCAGGAAAAGCCTCCCTGCCCGCTTCCGGCGGTAAAACCACCACCGGACCACTGTTCGTAACTCCAATCAGCGAAAGCGTCA
>JAFEBR010000706.1 GCA_018242565.1 Planctomycetota bacterium
AGAAGTTTTTGGCGCACGACGCCCGACTGTTCCAAAAGCTCTTCGCGCCGACGTGCATCTTTGCAAATCGACTGGGGGCTTCTGAGACAGGGCTCTATCAGGTGTATTTCTTCGACAGAGACACACCGCTGCGCGACAGCGCTGTTCCGGCTGGCTACCACATCTTTGAAAAGACGGCGATCATTCTCGACGAAGCGGGGCGCGAACTGCCGGTGGGGGCAGTCGGGGAGATCGGCGTGCGCAGCCGGTATCTGCCGCCTGGATACTGGGGCCAGCCCGAGGTCACCCGCGAAAAATTCCGCGATGATGAAAACGGCACGGGGATGCGTTTGTATTTGACAGGCGACCTGGGACGCTATCGGGCCGACGGTTGTCTGGAATTTCATGGACGCAAAGACGCGCAGGTCAAGATCCGCGGGTTACGGATCGAGTTGGGAGAGATCGAGGCGGTACTGGCGCAGCATCCACAGGTGCGGCAGGCTGTCGTCGTTATGCCGGAATGTTCCTCGGGTGTCGAGCGACTGGCAGCGTACGTTGTTCCTCAGCAGGCAGCAGCGCCCCCCGCCGCCCCGGATCTTCGCCGGCATTTGCAGGAAACGCTGCCGGAGTACATGGTCCCTGCAGTGTTCGTCATCCTCGAAACGCTGCCGTTAACCCCGAGCGGCAAGCTGGACCGGAAAGCCTTGCCAGCGCCTGTGATGGATCGCCGCCACCGTGAGCAATCTTTCGTTGCGCCGCGCACGCCGGTCGAAGAATTATTGAGTGGAATTTGGAGCCGTTTGCTGGACGTGGAAGAGGTCGGGATCCACGATAATTTCTTCGAACTGGGCGGGGCCTCGCTCCTGGCGACGCAAGTGATTGCGCGGGTCCGGGATGCCTGCGAGGTTGATCTGCCTCTGAGCAGTTTTTTCGAAGTGCCGACCGTGGCGGGACTGGCCGAGCGAATCGAACGTTTGCGAACCGATGCCCCCGCGGACGCCACGCCGCCATTCCGACAGGCGGTCGGCAACGAGCGGCTCACGTTGTCGTTCGCGCAAGAGCGACTCTGGTTTCTCGATCAGTTGGATCCTGGGAGCGGCACATACAACATGCCGCGGGCTCTGCGGCTGCGGGGACCGTTAGATGTCGCGGCATTGGAACGGAGCGTGCGCGAGATTGTGCGGCGGCACGAAGCGGTCCGGACGACTTTTGGGACTGTCGATGGCCGACCTCTTCCCGTGGTCCTCGAACCTGAGGCGTTTCGCTTGACGGTCACCGATCTGCAACTCATTCCGGAAAGGCGTCGCGAAACGGAAGTCCGACGGCTGGCAATGGAAGAGGCGGGCCGACCATTCGATCTGTCACGGGATCTGATGCTGCGGGTGCAGGTGGTGAAACTCGATGAGCAGCACCATGTTCTGTTGATGACGATGCATCACATCGCCTATGACGGCTGGTCGATGGGTGTCCTCAGCCGGGAACTTACGGCTTTATATGCAGCATTTGCCAGGAATGAAAACTCGCCGCTGCCCGAGTTTTCATTCCAATATGTCGATTACGCCGTCTGGCAGCGCGAGTGGTTGCAGGGTGAGGAACTCGAGCGGCAACTGACCTACTGGAAGCAGCAGTTGTCCGGTGCCCCGGCGGTTTTGGAATTGCCAACCGACTGCCCGCGGCCGGCTGTTGCCACATGCCGAGGCGAGCGACGGGTTGTGACGCTGAATGCAAATCTGACCCAGTCCCTGCACTCGCTCAGCCGCCGCGAAGGAGTGACGCCGTTCATGACGCTGCTGGCTGCGTTCCAGGTGCTGCTGGCGCGATACAGCGGCCAGGAAGACGTTTCGGTAGGGGTGCCGATCGCAGGGCGAAATCGGACAGAGGTGGAAGGTCTGATTGGGTTCTTCGTCAACACGCTGGTCGTGCGGACCGACCTGTCGCAGAATCCGACGTTCCAGGAGCTTTTGAAGCGAGTACGGGAAGTAACGCTGGGGGCGTATGCGCACCAGGATCTGCCGTTTGAGAGACTCGTGGAAGAACTGCATCCGGAACGCAGCCTGGGGCACAGCCCGCTGTTTCAGGTCATGTTCGCGCTGCAAAACACTCCCGCGTCCGAGTTGGAACTGACCGACATAACCGTCAGTCGTCTGACAATCGATCACGCGACAGCCATGTTCGATCTGACGCTGTCGCTCGGGGAGCGGAACGGTGAGTTTCAAGGAACCTTGGATTACAACTCCGACCTATTCCAGGCCGAGACGATTGCGCGACTCGTGGGACACTTTCAGGTGTTGCTTGAGGGGATCGTGGCCGATCCCGCACAGCGAATAGGCGAGTTGCCATTGATGGCTCACGCCGAGCGGCAGAAAATCGTCGTGGAGTGGAACCGGACATTTGTTGACTACGATTACGACATGTGTGTGCATGACTTGTTCGAAGCCCAGGTTCAGCGCACTCCCGACGCAATTGCCATTGGGTTTCATGAACAGGTGCTGACGTACCGCGAACTCGATGTGCAAGCCAATCAACTTGCCCATGACCTGATCGCCCGCGGCGTCGGCCCGGATGTGCTCGTCGGGCTCTGCGTCGAGCGCTCGCCGCAGATGCTGATGGCCCTGCTGGCGATCTTTAGGGCGGGTGGCGCTTATGTACCGTTGGATCCCGCGTATCCGGCCGACCGGATCCACTCGGTGCTCAACTCTGCTGCTCCACGGCTGGTGCTGACACAGACGGACATCGCCTCACGTCTCGGGCTCACGGGTTCCAGCGTTGTGTGTCTGGATACGCTGACTTCAAGCCTGGGACTGCTCTCTGGCCAGTCGCCGACGGTCGCCGTCGATTCAACGCATCTCGCGTATGTCATCTTTACTTCAGGATCGACGGGAAAGCCGAAAGGGGTAAAAATCCCGCATCGCGCCGCGGTGAACCTGCTGCGCTCGATGGCGCGTGAACCGGGACTGAACGCCCGCGACGTGTTGCTGTCCGTCACGACGATCGCGTTCGACATCGCCGTTCTGGAGTTGTTCCTGCCGCTGAGCGTCGGCGCGAAAGTTGTACTGGCCACGCGCGAGGAGGCCGGCGACGGTGAACAGTTGCTGGCGCTCCTGCAATCCTCGGAAATATCCGTCATGCAGGCCACACCCGCCACCTGGCGGGTGCTGCTGGCCGCTGGTTGGACGGGCAGTGCGCACCTGAAAATTCTCTGCGGAGGCGAGGCGTTGCCACGCGAACTGGCTGACGAACTGCTGACCCGTGCGGATTCCGTCTGGAATCTCTATGGCCCGACTGAGACGACGGTCTGGTCCGCCGCGACGCGTGTCGCCGCGGGTGCGGGCCCTGTGACAATCGGCCCGCCGATTGCGAATACAACCTTTTATGTCCTGGACAAAAATCTGCAGCCTGTCCCCGTCGGCGTGTCAGGCGAACTGTTTATTGGCGGTGACGGTCTGGCTCAGGGATACCTCAATCAGCCCGAGTTGACACGAGAGAAGTTTATTCCCAACGCGTTCAGCGATGTTCCTGGATCCCGCCTGTATCGCACGGGGGATCTGGTCCGCTGGCGGACCGACGGACATCTCGAATTCCGTGGTCGTTTGGACAACCAGATTAAGCTCCGCGGCTTCCGCATCGAACTTGGCGAAATTGAAGCCATCCTCGCGCAGCACCCGCAAATCGCTCAGGCTGTCGTCCTGTTGCGGGAGGACCGGCCCGGGGATAAACGCCTCGTGGCCTATGTCATCTCGAAAACGAGCGGCGCCGCCCCGTCTAGTTCGAACCTGCGTCAGTTCCTGAGCCAGAAGCTGCCGGATTATATGATACCGGCGGCCTTTGTTGCATTGGAAGAATTCCCGTTAACTGAGAACGGGAAAATTCACCGGCAGAAACTTCCCCCGCCAATCGTCCCCGCGCGCGAGGGACACGCCGAAGCACGCCGATCGCCGAGAGATGAATTCGAAGACATGATTGCCGGAATCTACGGCGAGGTTCTCGAAATCGACCACCTGGATTTGGACCAGAGCTTCTTCGAACTGGGAGGGAATTCATTGCTGGCCGTGCAAGCCCAGGCACGGATTAATTCGAAGTTGCAGACAAAACTGCCGTTGCGCCGCATTTTCGAAGCCCCGACGATTCGTGGTCTGGCAGAACGGATTCGGGCGGACCACGCACCGCTGCCTTCCGCGGACATCAGGCCGTCTGAGCGGAGTGCGCCCCGTCAATCGGAACCCGCCGCACGGGTTTCGTCGCAGTCCCATTTGCCCTCGACGGGTCGGCGGATGTTCCGCTTCCTGGCCCTCTCGGATCACTGGCTGGCGCGTGGCGTCCGTGCGATGTATTGGGGAGTCAGGTCGATTTCCCTGCCTGCGCCGCAAGTGCTGATCCAGCCTTTCAGCTGGGTGATCATCAGCCTGCGCTGGTTGTATTACTTCTTGTTTCGTGTCTGTGTATGCGAACCAGTCTTTAAATCGTATCTGCGGCGCTGTGGCCGCCGTTTCCATACAGGCGTGTACTTGCCTTGGATCCTGGGCAAGGGAGATCTGGTCGTCGGGGACGACGTCACGTTTGGTGGCAAATGCAGCATTACATTCGCCACCCGCTTCGCTCAAAACCCCACTTTGTCGATTGGCAATCGGTCTGGGATTGGCCACAACTGCATGTTGACCGTGGGGAAGGCGATCACGATTGGCGACAGGTGCCGCATTGCATCCGACGTCTGGATGTTCGACTCGGGCGGTCACCCGCTCGATGCCGATGATCGCGCCGAGAATGTGGTGCTCGAATCCGAAGCCGTCCGCCCCATCACGATAGGCGACGACGTCTGGATAGGCCGCCGTTGCGTCATTTTCCCGGGAGTCAACATTGGTTCGGGAAGCGTCGTTGTCGCGTGCTCTGTCGTCATGTCGAGTGTGCCTCCCTACAGCCTTGTATCAGGACATCCCGCCAAGGTTGTGGGCCAGTTAGATCCGCAGAAGGGTGGCCGATGACAATCCTTGGGCCACGTGGCTCGCGGGGCGCGGACGACTCCACGATTCAGAAACATCGTTCGAAGTGAATCCTTTGCGGCTTTGCGGCTTTGCGTGGCCCTCTCAATCCGGGAACACCGAAATCTGACCGCGAATACTCGCTCATCAACCCCAAATCCACGGTATCGAAATAGAAATGCCTCGAAATGGACCGGGGGTCGGGGTAGCTCGGCGGGAAGGCTGGGGACTTTCACTTCGGGGGGATGCTTGCGTGGCCCCTTCCTTCAACGCGGGGACACACCAATTCGACGAAGATGTCGATCTTGCCAGCCTCCGTGACGTTCGACGCCTTGTGAAATTGTGGCACGCAAAGCCGCTAAGGCGCAAAGGAGTTGCGGGAAAGTCGAAATCGGTGAAGAAGCGATTGCAACGAACTCTGTTCCCACTGCAGACGCCACAGCCCGCGGGGCATGCACGACTCTCCCGTCCAGAAAAGTCATTCGCAGAGAATCCTTTGCGCCTCTGCGGCTTTGCGTGACCCATTTTCAAACCGGGAACACCGAAATCTGACCGCGAATACTTGCACAGGAACGCAAAACACACTGGATCGAAGTGGAATCTCCTCGAAATGGACCGGGGGCTTGGGGAGCTCGGCGGGAACGCCGGGGACTTTCGGTTCGCGGGGATGCTTGCGTGGGCCCTTCCTTCAACGCGCGGGCACAGCAATCTGAGGGACAGGTCGATCTTGGCTGCCTCGGTTACGTTCGACGCCTTGTGAAATTGTGGCACGCAAAGCCGCTAAGGCGCAAAGGTGTCTTCAGAAAGTCGAATTCGGTGGCGAAGCGGTTGAAACTGATTGTCTTCCCACTGCCGACGCCACAGCCCGCGGGGCATGCACGACTCTCCCGTCCAGAAAAGTCATTCGCAGAGAATCCTTTGCGCCTTTGCGGCTTTGCGTGACCCATTTTCAAACCGGGAACACCGAAATCTGACCGCGAATACGCGATCATCAATACTCGCTCATCAACCCCAAAAACACGGTATCGAAATAGAAATGCCTCGAAATGGACCGGGGGCCTGGGGAGCTCGGCAGGAACGCTGGGGACTTTCGCTTCGCGGGAATGCTTGCGTGGGCCCCTTCCTTCAACGCGCGGGCACAGAAATCTGAGAGACAGGTCGAACTTGGCAGCCTCCGTGACGTTCGACGCCTTGTGAAATTGTGGCACGCAAAGCCGCTAAGGCGCAAAGGTGTCGCGGGAAAGTCGAAATTGGGCTCATCCGGCTAAAGCGTACTTAGCGAGGTGCAAAGCGTAGATTTTGAGATGAAAGAATTCGGTATCGCGGTAACCGAAGGCCTGTCGTTTGAGGAGTTGAATCTTGTTGTTGGTGGCTTCGAGCGGCCCGGTGGAGATTGGAAAGTCGTACCAGGCTAAAAGACCTTGCCGGTGAGCCGCCAACGTTCGGGCAAACTGCTTGAGCATTCGAATGCCCGAGTTGTCGGCCGTGCGAAGCCAGTCATCGAGCCATTTTTGAGCTGCTTTTTTTGTGGGTTGCTCCCAGAGGTAGCGGAGCCGTTCTTTCATGTAATAGACCGTGGCCAGCGGCTGGTTGAGTTGGAGCGCCATCTCCAGGCGGCGACGCTCATTTTTGTCGTCGTCGAGGTTTTCTGGATTCTTCAGGAGCAGCCAGCGGACACCTTTGAGGACTTTCTTCTGGAGTTCATCCGGCAAGGTTCTGTACATCTCGCGGCGAAACTCCGAAAGCTTCTCGTTGAAGAGTTTCACCACATGGAAGCGATCAAAGACGTGCACGGCGTCGGGAAGAAATTCCCGTACGGCTGCGATATAGCCCGGTGCCATGTCGGTGGCGACGGCACGAATCTGAGCACGGGAGCTGCGCAGACGTCGCCAGAAGGGACGGACCGCCTCAACGCCACGGCCTGGCCCCACGAAAACGACCGCCCCCCGTTCCAGATCCAAGACCACGGTCGCAAAGCCGCTCCGGCCGATGTGGATCTCATCGATGGCAATTTGCCGGACATGCCGCAGCCTCGGACGCGAAAACTTCTTTTTTAAATAGCGCTTCTGAATCCCTTTCACCAGATCCCAGCTCACCTGCAGGTGATGAGCCACATCCTGAATGGTCATAAATGCCGACAGCTCCAGGACGTACCGCTCGAAGCTCTTCGTGTACGTGACCCGTTCGCGGGCAAAGTTCACTCGCACCTGCCGCGACAAGCCGCAGCGCTGACATTCCACACGCGGAACGGGGAAGTGAATTGTCACAGCACGTGAACCAATCGGCACGCTCCGATAGATCCGGTGCTGGTGCGTCTTCACATGCACCTCCGCAGAGCCGCAATGCGCGCAACGCAGATGCTCCCGACGCTGTCGAAGGCTGAGAATGATCCCTCCCGGAACATATTCCGTCCGAACATACTCATACCGCCCGCGGATCCCAAACCCGTGATACAATAAAGTCGTGGACATGCGTGGTGCTCCTGTTTCGAAAGTCCTTGCTTGAACTCTCGATGAGACTCGCATGTCCACGCTTTTTCAACCTTGACTCCGTCTTCAGTACGCTTCCGCCGGATGTGCCCGAAATTGTTGGCGAAGCCGATGAAACAGATTGCCCTCCCCCTGCAGACGCCATCATAGTCCTCGGGGCCAGAACGGCACTCCCGTCCAGAAAAGTCATTCGCAGGGAATCCTTTGCGCCTCTGCGGCTTTGCGTGACCCATCCTCAATCCGGGAACACCGAGATTTGGCCGCGAATACGCGATCATCAATACTCGCTCATCAACCCCAAAAACACGGTATCAAAGTGGAATTGCCTCGAAATGGACCGGGGGCTTGGGGAGTAAGGC
>JAFEBR010000707.1 GCA_018242565.1 Planctomycetota bacterium
CGAACGTTCAATGCCGCCCGCAAGAATTCGGCCCCGCTGGGGTGTCTCCCCTCCCGACACGCAATGACGCCCAGCAGGTGCAGCGCGTCAGGGGAAGTCGGTTCTTGTGCCAGGACTTGCCGGCAATTGGCTTCGGCGTCCGGCAATCGGCCACATCGGTAGTGCTCCAGTGCTGCGGCGTACAGAGCGGATTTCATCGGTGAGCGTTCCACGGCATTTTTTCTTGGTGATGTGGGTGGCCACCAACCCAAATCGGAATCCTGAGGCTTGTGCGAGTGGAGTCGATCGTCTTCGTGTTTGAGGTTATTGGTCTTCGAGGGACTCACCTTGGCTCTGTCGCGATGTGGCCCGGTACAGGGCGGAACCGCCACTGCCAATTCATCCGTGGAGCCCCGTGCGCAGACTATGTGACATTGAGACCCGATTCAAGTCGTCAGTCGCGAGATGGGCGTGTTCCGGATTTGCAGGTCCTGGGGCCAGCCAGAATTCAGGGATTCACGATGTGAAATTCTGGCGGGAACATCACGATCGAGGTGAAACGGCCGGCCGGCCGGCCTGCAGACTTCGCTCTGCCTGATCACGTTCTACAGGCACGAGGCTCGGAACTGGATCACGCGGTGGCGTTGGTCTGGCGAGGCGATTCGAACATCATTGCATCTTTCGCCTGTCAATCTGCAAGGCGGCGACAGGGGGCAAATGTGCACCAGCGGATGTGACGAGCCAGCGCATGCGCCTCAGTCGGGCGGATGCTGAACGCGCGTTGTTGTCGAGTCTGGCTCAGGTCACGACGATTCCTGTCGACGTCGCCTTCGTTAGTGATCCGTCGGTGGCAATGAGTTGATAGGTACCGGCCAGATTGAAGATCAGCGTACCGGCGGCGAAGGTGGCAATCCCATTGACGACTCGAACAGAAGTCGATTTCAGGCCGTTGGCAAACGTCCCGATGCTGAGTGTCAGCGTGACGGTTGAATTGTCAGTTGTGACCAGATTACCGAAACGATCTACCACGGCGATGACGACCGGTGTAGTCAGACCGACATTCACTGTGCCTGACGTTGGTTGTTGCAGGAATACGAGTTTGCTGGCGACCGCTGGCGTGACGCTCACGTTGAACGAGGTGGGCGTCAGCAGGCCATTCCTGGCGGTCAGGGTATAGTTGCCGGCCCCATTGAGGATCAGGCTGCTGAAGGTGGCCACTCCATTGCTGACGGTGGCCGTCGCCGTTACCAGGCCCGTGGAAAACGTTCCCGTACTGAGACTGAGTGTGACGACCGACGATCCGCTCGCCAAATTGCCATAAACGTCTTGGACGGCAATTTTGACGGCCGGTGTGAAAGCAGTGCCCGCGACGGCCGTGGTGGGGGCCTGCAATAGAACCAGTTTTGTGGCTGCCGCCGGGTTAATTGTCACGGTCATCGACGTTGCGGCGGTCAACAAGCCATCCACGGCGCGAAACGTGTAGCGTCCCGACGTATTTAAGGTGAGGTTGCTGAACGATGCGACTCCATTGACGGCGGCAACCGAAAGAGTGCTGGTCGCGACGAATGGGCCCGGCCCGGTCGCAATGCTCAAGGAGACGGTTGAGGTATTGCTCGTTACGACATTTCCGTAGACATCCTGGATTGCCACTTTGGCGACCGTTGCCAACACGACACCGGCAGTTCCTGTGGATGGCGTCGTCTGAAAGATCAGTTTCGCGGCGGCCGCGGCGACGACGGAGAAACTGGAAGATGTCGCCGATGTTAATGTGCCAGAACTGGCGGCAAACCGGTACGTACCGGTTTTGATCACGATCAAATTGGAATTCCCAGGGAACGACGCAACTCCACCGATGGCCTGGACGGTCATTGCCTTGCTGCCGTTGGCGAATGTCCCCGTATTGAGGGACAAGGTCACCGCAGAATTGTCTGTCGTTACAACATTACCAACCTTGTCTGTAATCGCCACGGAGATCATCGGGGTAATTACCGTGCCCGCGGTGACGGTGGCGGGAACTTGCGAGAGGTAGACCAGCTTGGCGGCAGGACCCACCGTAATTGCCAGATTCGTCGAGGTCCCGGTCAGCGTTCCCGATGTGAAATTCAGAACGTACGAGCCCGGAGTGTTGATGATCAGGCTGGAGAATGTCGCGATTCCCGCTTTGGCACTGATCACGGCCGTCGACTTGCCACTGGAAAAGGTCCCGCTGGAAAGAGAGACCGTGACCGCGGCCGAACTATTGGCGACATTGCCATAAACATCTTGAATTGCGACCAAGACGGCAGGGGTTATGGCCGTCCCCGCTGCGGCCGTCGTCGGGGCCTGCTGAACGGACAACCGAGTGGCCGTAGCTGCCGCAATCGTCACGGCGTTCGAAAGGCCCGCGGTATATCCATTTGCTGCGGCACTGAAGGTGTATGAACCGGCCACGGTCAGCGACAACGTACTGAACGTGGCAATGCCTCCGGTTGTAGTGGCTGAGAGCACGCTCCCCGAGGCAAAACTACCTGGTCCGGACGCCATGCCCAGCGTGACCGTGGTGTTGGCAGAAGTGACGACATTGCCATAGGCGTCTTGCACGGCGACTTTGATCGTGCTGCCAAAGTTGGCTCCGGCCGTGACTGAGGTGGGCGTTGATAAAAAGCCAACCTGAGTGGGTGAGGCCGGTTGAATTGTGAACAACACCGAGGGGGTTCCCTGGGCGTTGCCGACACTGGCCCAGAGTTGGTATTTGCCCGCCGTATTGATCGTAATGCCGCTGAAGGAAGCGATCCCGTTCACAGCCTGCGCTGTGAGTGTGGAATTGCCGTTGGCAAATGTCCCGGAGCTCAACGAGAGAGTGACGAACGAGTTGTCCGTGACAATCACATTACCGTTTGTGTCCAGGACGGCGACTTGCACTGTCGAGGCGAGGGCCTTCCCTGCGGTACCGAATGTCGCGGGATGTTGCCGGAACTCCAGCTTTTTCGTACCCAATCCGGATACCAGGTCCGCCACAACTGCGGGGGCGTTCGGGCTGCCCCGCCCTGTGACAAAATCGAAGCCGACATCGGCCGAGTAGGTGGGAGTTCCTTTACTGGTTCCCGTGATAATATCCTGAAAATTGGTGGCGGACATGCCGTACAGAATCGGCAGTGTCTGGGTCGGGCCATCCAGCGTGCCTTGTCCGACCAGCATGCGTCCCTGATCTGCGATCGCGACAAGGGCAGCCCATTGCGGTGCGGCCGCGCTGGTGCCACCCCAGCGGCCCCACGGTGCGCTGATGGGATTGTTGAAGCTGTCGTAGACGGGGAATCCGGTTGCCGGGTCTGAATTGTAGGCCACGTCAGGGCCAGCACGTTTCGTTGAACCCACGGCTCCTTGTGCGGAGCTGAGTTGCACCACCGCACTTTGCCAGGACGGCTGCGTTTCGTAGGCACTGCTGCCGCTGCCGCTGCCGGACCAGGCTGTTTCGGAAATCCGATTTCCCAAGGTATCGATTTTCAGGGTAGTGCCACCCACGGCGACCACATTGGGAGAAATCGCAGGGTAACTGATCGGTGAGCCCGAGTCTCCGGACGACGCCAGAAACGTCACTCCATTATGACCGGCGGGGGTCGTGAAATAGGAATCCAGTTGCGTTTCCGACGAAAAGTCGGGGGTCCCCCAACTCATGGACACGGCGACAACATTGGGGGCTTTGCGGGCGTAGTCTACGGCGGCAAAGAGATCGCTCACCGAGTTGGAATTCGCCTCAACCAGCAGGATGTTGGCCTTCGGTGCGATGGCATGGGCCCATTGAACATCGAGGGCGATTTCGGTGGCCCAGAGTGAATTCGTAGCCGGGTACACTGTCCCACCAGTTTGATTCACTTTCTTGAACACAGCGTCGGGTAAACCGAATTGCAGGCTGAACTGATGCAGATCGCTTTCGATATAGGGGTGGTCATAAGCATCGACAATGGCAATCGTCGTACCCGCGCCATCACCTGGAATTGTGCCGTTGCCGAAGAAGATGTTGTTGATGCCATAGGCCTGGCGGATCTGGGCGGGGGTGACTCCACTGGGGCTTGCGGATACCGCCGGTGTCACGGTGCCGGCCGGAGCAAACCTCGTAAGTTGCGGCGTGACGAACCCTGGGCTGGTTGAGCTGAGCGACAACAGCACTCGGTATTCCAGAAGTTCGGCGCTGACGGACATCCCGGAGGATCTGCGCGTCCGTCGAACTCGTTGCCGCAAGCCCAGCGGTTCCAGACAGCGACGGATCACGGTCATGAATGTCATGGCAGCAGACTTCTTTCGTGGTGTCGCAACAGATTCACGGGTGGACCTGCAAGACACAGAATCCCCCCCAGAATGAGATGGCTTATCAGAAATTGCCGACGTACAGGCTTCGAACGAAACCGTTCCAGAATTCGGCATTCTCAGAATATAAGTCGATTCAGTCTCGAAACAAGTAACTTGTTCGGAATGCAGCGGTGAAATTCCAAATTTGCTCGAGCGTATCAAGTTCGTTGAGATTTCTGCTAAAGGGCTTTATGTGAATTTATCGCGAGGATTGACCGGAATTTATGACGATTCAACAGGTGGAATGTGTCGGTCAGCCTGTTCCGCCGAACGGACTGTCGATTTCCGGCCGCGCCCAGGAATTCCGGGTGATTCGCGGGCCCTGGGCGACAGCGTTTTTTCCTCAAGCCCCCAGACTTTTTGTCTGCGGGAATTGAGTTGACCTCTGGAAGGGGATGGGGCCCGCTTAGCCAGCCGTCGTGAGAGTCTGCGGGGTGGGTGACACCGCCGGCCATGTGATCTGGCTCAGATTTGGCTGGCGGAGGCCCGAAGTGTGGTTGGGGCGGGGAGTTGGCGTCCCAATTCCGTTTGCGGCAAGTGCGTCCCGCGAATTTGAACGGTCGCTGCCTGGAGTCCGGCCAGCCGGTCACGCTGCAGACGGGCCGTCTGAATGGCGCGTTCCAAGCCCGGAAACAGGCCGGTGGCCATGCGAATGTCGGCCAATTGCCGGGCCAATTCGCTGATCCGGTCAAAAAGGCCCCGGCGTAATCGACGGGTGAACAGCATAACCAGTAATCCTGACCAGAGCAGGAAAAATACCACAGCATGAATGTAAAAGTCAGATGTCAACAGCGGTTTATCAAGGATCGGATTGGCCCAGAAAAAGTTGTACGCAGGTCGACACACGATATACATCAGCAAAATCCCTAGGAGCACCTCGAATGTGAAGCGGACCCCGAATCGGGAGTGAACCTCGGCCAGTTCCCGGACAATCCCTTCGATCCGGCGGCCAGCGTCTCCCAGAAATTCATCTTCGACTCGGACGGCTTCATGGCGGAGTGCATCGAGGTTTCCCTGGGCCGCCAGCGCAGGGTCAAATCTGGCCTCTTGCGCGTATCCGGCGATGACCAATTGGGACTGTCGCAGGACCGTGTCATCCAGGCCACAGACGGCGATCCGATCCAATTGGCTCTCTGCCTGCAGTTCTTTTCGCTTCGAATCCAGCCAGCGGACGCCTTGGACGGCTCCAATCAGAGCAATCTGAGCTGAGGTTCGGGCTCGGAACAGGCCTCCCGCGGCAATCAAATTGCCAAGGCTGCTATAGAGCCGCGCGATGCCGGCAAACGGGCTGAAGCCCCACGCGTCGGTGACAGCCGTCAGTAATCGTCGCTCCCAGAGATTCTGGCTTTCGAGCAGTTCTTCACGTAATCGTTCCGACATCAATTCCGCCAGTTTACGCTTCTGCTCTGACAAGGAGTGTTCCAACCGCTGCAGTGCCGGGGCTTGATCGTCCAGGTGAGTGCGGCAGTGGTCGAGTGCGGAGTCAATCAGGTCCAGGAGATTCGCCCGTCGGATTTGTGCTCGCTGGGACACGGCCAGTTCGCTGGCGAGCGTTTGCTGCAATTTGCGGAAATCCCCCGTGACTGCATCACCGGCCTGTTGCTCGCGCAAAGCGCGGATCGAATCGACGAAGAAGATCTCGGGGACCTGGTACTTCGAACCGAGTTGCTGGCGCCAGTCGTCGCGAATGTCTGTGTCGAGATCGGCACAGGTTTGCACAAATATCAGACGGCAGCCACTGGCTGCCTGCCCCAATTCATCAACCACCCGTGCCGAGCGATATTTCTGTTGAGTCGCGGTATAGATCAGGACATCGCAGTGCGGCAGCAGGCGGTGCAGGCGTGAGAGATTCGAGCCGACGGTTTCACTCTCGGTGGTATCCGGATCAGGGCAATCGATCAGAACCACATCGCGCAACAGATTCGTCGCCACGCGGTGGACTTCCAGGTCGTCGAGGGGTAAGCCCAGATCACCCAGGTTGGACAAAGGATGCGTAAGCAGGATCGGGCGCGTCGTGGTTGGACGCTCGCGGCCAGAACGTGTGCAATCACTGCCCACGAGTGCGTTGACCAGTGCACTCTTGCCCGTGCCCGTTCCGCCAAACGTTGCGACCACCAACGGGGCGGCCAATCGGGCCCTCAGCGTTTCTGTGCGAATCAGCAGTTGCTTGATGATCGCCTGGCAGTGTGCCACGGGCTCCCATTCCGAATCGGCACTTGACCATTGCCGCAAACGGTCGACCAATTCGTCGACTTGAGCCAGGAGTTCAATGTGCGTGAGTTCGGGCGAGTGCATTGCAGGCTGCGGAATCAAGATAAGGTCGAAATCTGAACTTCAATGCCGACAGCGTCCCGACGCACATGGTTTCA
>JAFEBR010000708.1 GCA_018242565.1 Planctomycetota bacterium
CATTCAATGACCGAGCATATTTGCGCGCTTGCTCTTTACCGACCAGCGGATCATGTGCCTCGGACTTCGCTTCGAGTACGGCGATTGGAAAACCACGGTCGTCGAGCAGAAGATAGTCGACGAATCCGCGGGGCACTTTTTCAAAGTCGTCCCCCAGTTCGTCGAGAGTCTTCTTCTTCAGTTTGACGTTGGCTTCCAATGCGATGTTGGCAGAGCCGCGTTCGTCGTCAAAGAAACGCCATCCGGATCTGCTCAGCAGATCGTTGATTCGGACTCTCGCTCGCGCTTCCTTCGCCATGACGTCGTGTCGTAGGAAAGTGGGATTCGATAATATACTCATCATACGCCCGATGAGCCGTCTTGCCAACGACCCCGTTCCCGTCAGACGAAACTGGATCGCCACACCTGTCCTTGATGCTCGGATTTCAATTCACGTCGCCCGTTCCGTTCAAGCCTTCAATTGCGACTACAGTTCAACACGGACGTCAAACCGCGGCTGGCCCAAATGGCCCAATTGCCGCTCATTCCGTTGACACGTGTTGAAGTACCGCATGAACTCTGGGAATTGCGACCAATGAACGACCTAACGGCGGGAACCTAACTCGCGTGCCGACGGCTGCCGCGAGCCTCTGATTTCCAGAAGGGCGGGCCGATTTCAAAGAAAAAAGGGGACAGGTCCAGTTTCTGACTAGACGTGGGCCAGCGGGGCCAGTCCGGTGAGAGCGAAGCCGGCTGGTTCCGGGACGGGCCACGCAGCCCATTTGGCCACACGTAGTCATATGCCCCCAAGGAACCCGGGGGGAACTGAAACTGAGGACTGAAACTTGCGGGCCAGCGCCATTCAGAACGCTGGTTCGGCCAGTATCGCGGGACCGCCCGCATATGGCACGACTAGACACGACACCGGCGCAGTGCGAGGTGCCAGCGACACCGGTGAGTCTCGTTACGGGCACTTCGTGCAACGATACGTCGCATGGGTGTGATCGTAGATCGTGGCGGATCCGCAGTGCGGGCAGCGGGGGTAGAATTGGTTCATGGAATGGCCGTTGACGTCCTTAGGATCCGTGAGCAGATCCACGGCCCAGGCATGAACGGCCACACTCATCGCAATGATCGCCACGACCAGCATCGGCTCAAACGCAATGGATCGCATCGGAACAGGCCCTCGCCAGCGCGAACGTGAATGATCGGTTCCCGGCAGGTAGATCGAATCGCCACGACATTTCGTCTGACAATTCAGATTTTTTTATGGTGCCCCGAATAAACAGCCCGTTTGGCCTGTCCCGTATCGTGTGTCCGCGCGGGCTTCAATGTCGCCTGCTGTGCCAGATCTGCGAGACAGTCACCGACGCCAGCAGCGACCGGGTCAACAACCCGTGAGCCGCCGCCCTCAAGCGCACCTCGCCCCGCCAAACCCCGCCAGCCAAGGCACCGACCGGGCCGACTAGGCCCGAAATTCGCCGTAGCAGAGCATTCGCAGAATCGATCGCGGACGCAAATGCCAACTGGCCCAGGTGAGCGGCGAGTCGCCATGCATATCTTTGACATCCACGCGCGCCCCGGCATCGAGCAGCATTTGAATCGTCGCTTCCGTGCCAAACGCGGCGGCCCGGTGCAACGGGGTCTCGGCCCGGGTTCTGATATCACGCATGAACCCCTCCGTCTCCACGCCCGGTCGCGTCACACAATTGGGATTCGCCCCCTGCTCCAGCAGCAACCGCAGCACCTGATCATGGGCCTTCCGATCGGCCGTACACAGCGCCGCGTGCAACGGCGACTCTCCTGTCTCTGGCAGTGGGTGGTTGACATCGGCACCCTGCTCGATCAGGTACTGACACAATCGCGGGTAGCCATGAAAGACCGCCCCGTTCAAATCGTAGTTGTCTCCCAACGTCTGCAACGACTCGCCGTGCCTGACCAGAAATTTGATCGCACTGACATCGCCGTAGTAGGCGCACCACTGCAGCAGCGAGACGCCGCGATCGTCCGCGGAAGTCGCGGGGTGGCCGGCCGCGAGGAACTCGAACACCAGATCGGTTCGCCCTGCCGCGATCCGTTCGAATAAAAGGCTCTGGCTCATGTCATGCCCCCTCAGAAACACCCCGGCCGCAGAACGAGTCGACTCCACACCCCATAGTAACCAGCGAACTGCGATTTCACGAACCGGCTGATCCGCCACGCCAGTTACGCAGATTGTCAGCCGGCCCCTTTCGGTTTCTGGACCACGACACTCTCCACAAGCTGGCGAGCCGTCGTCCCGTCAGCGGGATCATCAAAATAGATGGCCAGTTGCAGATGGCCGTCGTCGCCGATAACAAATCCATACAGCGCTTCGACCGGCCCCTGCTCGTTCTCATCACGCAACCGGTAACTATACCGCGTCACGTTGCCCGCCCTGCTTTCCTCGTCGGCGAACCGCTCGGGCGATGCCGATTTTTTGAGCCACGCCAGACGCTGGCGTGGAGATTCGTCGTGATCGTTATTCCACGCCGTGAGCCAGATGGTCAATCCCGGTCGCCAGAGGACCAACTGTCCGTCTTCCACACGCCGGGCGAAACGTTCCGGAAGCTGGATTGACCAGCCCGAAGTGATCGGGCAGTCCCCCTCGACCACGGGGAAGCCCGGCGGGGGCCAGTTTGGGTTCACACGGGCCGTGGGGCTCGTGTCTGGTTCCCAGAGATCTCCCCCAACCTGCTGGAACGGCCCTGCCGGCCCCTGACGCTCGAAGGCGGTTCCCGGCGGAGCGTCCAGGAAGGGAATGATCTCC
>JAFEBR010000070.1 GCA_018242565.1 Planctomycetota bacterium
AAACCTGGAAATGCTAATCTTGACGGAATCACAAATCACCGATGCGGGTCTCCTGCATCTCCAAGCGCTGACGAACCTGGAAGATCTCCATCTTGACGACACGGAAATTACCAACTCCGGTTTGGTCCACGTCATCCGGCTGTCAAAGCTGCGAAGATTGAGGCTTGACGCCAAAAGAATTGACGATGAAGGACTCCGTCACATCAGCGCGATGACGAATTTAAGAGAGCTCGACTTGACTCGCGCCCGAATTGCCGATGCTGCCCTTGAGCGTCTGCAATCTCTGACAAACCTGGAAATTCTGATCCTGGCAAAATCCCAAGTTACCGATGCGGGCCTGGAACATCTGCCAACGCTGACGAAGTTGGAAAAACTCAACCTTGATGACACGGCAATCACCGACGCCGGCCTGGCACATCTCAAGACTTTGAGCAATCTGCAGATGCTCAGCGTACAGGATGCCAACGTGACTCGGGAGGGGGTCGAAGAGCTGCAACGCGCCATTCCCAAACTCCAGATCTGGCCGCCTGCCAACCATTTTCGCCGACGTGATCGGCCGCAGTAACGAAACCTGGCCGGCGATGCTTTAAGGTACTTTGGTCTTAGCGGCAGAGCGTGTTTTTGTTCCGGCTATGCGCGCGGAAACTCCGCCGGGGCTTTCGCCCAATTGGGTGAAACGACTTTGGTCTCAACATCCCGCTGAGACTTGAGCGTCGCCGCTCATTTGATCCGTTTTAATGGCGGTGCGGTCCATGTGCCGTTGAGCGCTGCTTCCTTCGGCCAGTAAAGGCGCATCACGGCCATGAATGGGCCCTGCGGGGCGGGCAACCAGTTCGGCTCCAGATCCTTGCCCGGAGATTCGTTCTGAATGTAGAGCGTCAAACCGCCGTCGGCATCCTTCTTAAACTTTGGCAGCATCGGCGAGTTCAGCAGGTAGCGATTGAGCGGATTGGCCACGAGCAGGCTCTCGGGCAGACGATACATCGTCAGCGACCAGAACGCATCGACCGGTGGCAGTTCACCTGGGGCAAAGTGCAGCGTGTATCGGTTCGCGCCCGACAACGGTTGGCCCCCCTCATCCACGGTGTAGATTGGGTAGATCGCCTCTTGTTTCGAGTTGCCATAGATGCCGACGACCGCGGCGATCATGCGGTACAGATAATTGTTCTTCAAATATTCCCGGGTGCCAAACGTGTCGCCCGAGGTCAATTCTTTGGCATCGACACGCTTCTTCAATTGAGCGAGTTCAACCCAGGCATCGGCGATACCGGCTTCGATTGCTTTCTTGATTTCCGGAGTGAGCTGGCCGGCGTCGAAGGTCTTGCCCGCGCCGACGCCGATTTTCGCCAACCGGGTCATCAGCTCCTTTTCCGAGGGAACCGTCGGGCAGAACTTCAGCACGAAGTTCAGGACGTTGAAGAATTCCAACGACGATTTCTGCGTTTCGGGGGTTAGCGGCTTGATGAAATCAATCGCGGGCGCCGCTGGGGAGGCCGGCAGACCGAGAAACTTCGACAGCGGCTGTGCCTGATAGCCGGCTTGCACTTTCTTCACGTTGTCGAGGTCAGCCGGATTGAACAACTGCGTGCGATACGCAGCCAGCACGAGTTGGGTTTCCGAGCGGATCACCTTTTTCACGCCCTGGGGTGTCTCACCTTTCCAATCGGGCCCGGCAATCAGAAAGCTGCCGGCGTCATTTCCGGTGGCGCGACTGCCGATGTACGCGAAGTTGAAGGTGTAGGCGTCGATCAACTGGATGCTGTAGTAGCGCTCTTTCTCAAGCTGCGGCACGGTGAGCACGATCGGCTCGGCGCGGAGGTCCAAGCCGAGCATGGAATACGGCGTATCCGAGTTGGGAGTCTGCACTGCCTTGTCGTCTGGCGTGTACACGCGCGGAATGTTCTTGATCTGATTCCAGGGTGCTTTGTACTCGGGATTCTGGGTGTCCACGAAGTAGGCGTACTGGATGCGGTAGCTGTCAACCAGTGGATAGCCGTAGATGTAGGCTTCCTTGGCGATGGCCCGAGCCTCGGCAGGCGTGGCGGCCTGCTGGGCGTGAGCAGCGGTACAAAGCGACACCCCGCTCACGAGCGCGAGGAACGACAAAGTCAAACGGTTCATAAGAAGAATCTCTTCGGGAAGGGATCGTGTGTAACGGCAAAGATCGCAGGTTGAGCCCACAGTATCGCGGGGCACTGCGATTTCCGTCAACAATGGAGCACGGCGATCTCGGATCAACCGGGTCCTTGGCGAAGCGACAGGCGGTTTGATCGCATCCGGAAAGTTCACCGGACGGCCCACCCTGTTATGCTCCCGGTGTGCGTTGGCTGCATCGACCGAAGTGACTCAATTCCTGTCCCCCCCCTTTGCTTATTGAAGCGGCGTCGTGTTGATGTTAACGTGCATTATGCCAACTCAGGTGCAGCGCCATCGAATCCGATCTGAGGCGCGAAACGGCTGCCGACGCCGGCATAAAACGGTTCCTGACAGCTGTTATTCGCCAGCAGCCCATAACCGGGCGCACGACAAGGTCGCTGGGACGTCCCGTTTTTGCGAAACTTTGCCGACTCACCCTCGTTTTGGGCGTCCTTCGCGAACCGCAGCCAGTCTGTCGTAAAGGACGGGGAGCAGGACAAGAGTCATCAGCGTACTGCTGATCACGCCCCCGATGACGACGGTCGCCAGAGGACGCTGAACTTCGGCCCCCATCCCTTCGCTGAAGGCCATGGGTACGAAGCCGACGCTGGCAATTGTGGCTGTCATCAGGATCGTCCTCAAGCAGGTTAAAGACGAACCCTCGATGGCCTGTCGCGCCGCTAACCCTTCGGCGAGGCGATCGCGGAATGCCGATACGAGCACCATGCTATTGAGCACGGAGACTCCGGACAGGGTGATAAAGCCCACGGCTGCCGAGATCGACAACGGCATGTCGCGGAACCACAACGCTGTCACTCCGCCGACGCAGGCGAACGGAACACTCGCGAACAGCAAGACTGTATCGACCACGCTGTGGTAGGACAGGTACAGCAGGACCAGAATCGAAACGAGCGCGAGCGGAACGACGAGCATCAGCCGTTTGCGGGCGCGCTCCATGTTTTCGAACTGGCCGCCCCATTCCAGCCGGTATCCGGCGGGCAGTTGCACGTCGCTCGCCACACGTTTCTGGGCCTCTGCAATGAACGTGCCGACGTCGCGTCCCCGCACGTTGCATTGGACTGTAATCCTGCGTTTGCTCCACTCGCGAGGAATCAGCTTCGGTCCCCGCACTTCTTCGATCTTGGTGAGCCGCAACAGAGGGATTCGTTCCCCCGACGGAGAGGTCATCGTAATTTCGGCGATCTCGTTGGGACTGGCACGCAGGCGATCGGGCAGCCGGACGGCCAGCGGATAGCGGAGCTGGTCTTCGACGACTTCTCCCACCGCCTTGCCCGAGACCGTTTCCACAATGTCAAGAACCGATTCGGCTGGGATTCCGTAACGCGCAATCTCGTCCTGGTCGATCTTGATCTGCAGCATCGGCTGCCCGGTGATTTCTTCGACGAAGAGATCGGCACTTCCGGGAATTGAACGGAGAACTGCCTGTAATTCCTGGGCTTTGGCGAGCAGCGTTTCGAGGTCATTGCCGAACAGTTTCAGGGCCACATCGGCCCGTATTCCCGTCAGCATTTCGTTGATCCGCATTTCGATGGGCTGCGAAAACCGTACGTCCTGCCCCTTGAATTGGCTGAACTCCCGCGACATCAGCGCCACCAGTTCGGACTGTGTCGTTGCCCGCTTCCAATTCTCGCGCGGCGCAAGGGTGATGAAAATATCGGTCGATTCCACCGTCCCGGTATCGGTGTTCACTTCCGGTTTGCCGACGCGACTCCAAACTCGCTCGACTTCATCGGGAAACGCGTCCAACAGTGCCCGTTCCATCTGCGTGTTGCCCAGGGCCGACTGTTCGAGGCTGGTGCCGGGAACGCGGCGGATGTCAACGGCGATCGCGCCTTCGGCGAGTTGCGGGACGAATTCGGTCCCCATCCCCACGAGCATCATGGCGGAAGCCAGCAGAGCCGCCCCAGCGACCCCCAGCAGGACGCCGGGGAAGGTCAATCCCCAGCGCAAGACAGGAGCGTACAACCATCGCGCTGCGCGCACGAGCAGCACATCTTCTTCAGAAATCTTCCGGGGCAGCAGGAAGCTGGCGGCAACCGGGGTCAATGTGAGCGACAGCACAAGTGATCCGACGAGCACGAAAACCACCGTGATCGCCATCGGACGGAACATCTTGCCTTCCACCCCCTGCAGGGAAAGGATCGGGATGTAAACGATCATGATGATCAGTTGGCCAAACACCGCCGGCTTGCGGACTTCGATCGCGGCGTCGCGGATGATTTGCAGGCGGCTGCGCGAGGGACCATGCCCGGAACCGGCGTGGGCCAGTTGGCGGACGATGCTTTCGAGCACGACGACCGAACTGTCGACGACGATCCCGAAATCGATCGCCCCCAGGCTGAGCAACGTTCCGGCCACGTCGCACTGGTACATTCCGCAGAACGCAAACAGCATCGACAGCGGAATGGAGGCCGCCGCGATCAGACCGGCACGCAGATTCCCCAAAAAGAGGAACAGAATAGCGACTACCAGAAAGCCCCCCTCGCAAAGATTGTTGCGCACCGTGGCGATGACCTGATCGACCAGTTTCGTCCGGTCGTACAGCACGACGACTTTCACGTCGTGCGGAAGTGTGGGCAGCAGGTTTTCCAGTTCGTCGCGAAACTCGCGGGTGACCGTGTAGCTGCTTTCGCCGATTCGCATGAACCCCAGCCCCAAGACCACCTCCCCCCCGCCGTCGGAGGTGACCAGCCCTTTGCGGATTTCGTGCCCGATCACGACATCCGCCACGTCGGAAACGTAGATCGGGACGCCATCTTTGGCGGCGATGACAATCTCTTCGATCTGCGGCACGTTGACCGTTCGACCAATCCCCTGCACGACCAGCATTTTGCCGCCGCGCTCGATATAACCCCCTCCCACGTTGATGTTATTCGTGCGAATTGCCTGCATGAGCTGTTGCAGCGTCAGGTCGTATTTAAACAACTTGATCGGGTCGACACGCACCTGATACTGCTTGGCAAGCCCCCCCCACGTATTGACTTCGGCCGCGCCGGGAATAATGCGCAATGCCGGCTTGATCTCCCAGTCCTGGATGCGCCGCAACTCCATCAGGTCCTGTCCTTCCGCGGGATCAGGAATCAGCATGTAATGAAATACTTCTCCCAGTCCCGTGGCGACCGGCCCCAGTTCCGGGCGGGGGATTCCCGGGGGCACTTGCAGAGTCGAGAGTCGTTCGTTGATGATTTGCCGGACCAAATAGACGTCGGTCCCGTCTTCAAAGGTGACAACGACTTGCGAGACGCCGAACTGCGAAATCGATCTGACTTGGGCGAGGCCGGGCATGCCCCCCATGAGGGCCTCGATGGGAAACGTCACTAACCGCTCGACTTCTGTCGCCACCAACCCCGGTGCATCGGTATTGATCTGCACTTGTACCGGAGTCGTATCCGGAAAGGCGTCGAAGTTCAGTTCGCTGAGCGACCACGTGCCCGCGAGCGCGATCACCAGGGTCCCCGCCAGTACCAACAGGCGGTTTTCGAGCGACCAGGCAATTGTCGTCTTCAGCATGAAGTCCTCGTTAAAAGTTGCGGCTGCCGTAACAATCGAACGTCAGGGATTGTGAGCCTTGGCCGCAAGTTGCTCGCGTTCCATTTCGGACTTCAAAATAAACGAGCCCAAGGTTACGACACGTGCATCGGATCGCAGTCCCCGGACAATCTCGGTTTGATTGTCACGGGTGTTCCCGATGACGACGGGATGCGGCTGAAAGCTGCGGCCATCGGGCAGCGGAACAAAGACCAGGTCCAATCCCCCCTCGGACTGAATCGCGCTGCTCGGCACCACAACCATGCGGCGTTCGTCGCGCACTCGGATCCGGGCAGTCCCAAATGTATGAGCCCGCAGCCGTCGCGGCCCTTCCTGGGTGCCCGAATGTGAATCTATCAAGGGGTTGTCGGCCTCGGCACGCACCTGGACCGTTCGCGTTTTTTCATCGACCTCCGTTGCGATCCACGTCAGCCGCGATTGCACCTCGCCGGGTATCCCGTCGGAAGTAAACCGGATGTCTTGACCAATGGCCAGGCGACCCGCATCGGCTTTACGAATGTTCAATTTCAGCAACATGCGGCTGACGTCGGCAATCTCGAACTGCGGACGGCCAGCCTCGACGACTTCGCCGATCACGATCTCCCGTTGAATGACTACGCCGTCAAACGGCGCCTTGAGGGGGATCAAGTTGGCCGTGGCGACATCGTCGCCGAAACCGGCCACGATTGACGGCGGGATTCCCAGAAACTGAATCATGCGGGCGCGCTGCTCAACCGGCATCTCTTGGCCCCATTCCGTCGGCAAGGGCAACCCCAGGTTAATCAACGCTTGTCGGGCATTGAAATGGCGAACGTAGGCCAACTCCTCGTCCGCCTGCGCTTCGCGGATGGTTCTTTCGGGAACTGAACTGCGGCCTTTTTCGAGGCGTCGCAGTAGTTCTGACTTCAGATGCAGTGTGACAATGGTTTCGAGCAATTCGCCCTTGGCATCGCCAACTTCCGTCGAGTCGAGGATCGCCAGAACCTCTCCTTTGCTCACCGGATCGCCGACCTTTTTCTCGACCCTCCACGCGATGCCGGGGGCGCGGGCCGCCAATTGCGCCAAATGCGTCTCGTCGTATTCGACCACCCCATTGGCGACGACGAACTCATCGAGTTCCTTCGTCTCGGCTGATTCGGTGTGAATGCCCGACTTACGCACAGCTTCCGCGGACGGAAACCGGATGATCGGAAGGTCGATCGGGTGGTGGAGATCAGCGGACTCAGTCGTCGGTCCAGTCGATTCGTCAGTTCCGCCACCATTCGGTTCCGCGGCCGGCGACTTCCCCAAACGCGCTCCTTCGACCTCTGGCGGTCTTGCCGTCATGGCGTGCTGTGTCATGGCGTCGGACTTGAGTTCCGAAAACTTCGGCATCTGCCAATGGTGCTGGTGGCCCCAGATCCCCAGCGCGGCTAACAGCGACCACGTCAGCGCGTTTGGTAGCCGACGAACAATCTCCTGAGATAATGTGCTTACGCTTCGCATATGTTCCTTGCATTCGACGGATGCGCGCAGGACGAGATCAGCAGATCGATCATCCAGACAGATACGCGGTCAGCACCGCGACTTGCGATGCTGGCTGGCACCATCGCCGACTGGGAAAAGTCGCAATCCCTCGATCCCGAGGAAAGCTGGTGGCGTTGCGGTGCAAGTGAATTCAGCATAGTGGACTTAATTCCAGGCAAATTTGATGCCAGCCCTTAGCAGTTCCACAAAGAGCTCTTCAAAAAATCCCAACTCCTTTGGACCGCTTCAGTTAACCGGCATCGACCGAGTTTGACAGCCAGCATCGACTGTCCCTGGATCGTGGCAACCATTTTTTTCCAATGGCAGCTATTCTTCAGTTCCCGGCTGACTGTGAGGCAGAGACGTGAGATCCACTTCAAGACACGGGGTTAGGGCTGAATACAAGTGTCAGGAACCGTTAATCCAATCCAGGCGCACTGGCAGCGAATCTCGTGCGAGGCGCGAAAGGGCTGCCGAGGCCGGCATAAAAACAATTCCTGACA
>JAFEBR010000709.1 GCA_018242565.1 Planctomycetota bacterium
GGGGGGATCGTTCAGTTCGAATTTTGCGTAATCCGTCCGCAGCTTGGCTGGTTCGATCCCGAACAAGGCCTGGAAGAACTGGGCCGATTGCGCCAGGTCGGCGACGTTGAGCGACAGGTGAAAGCGGACGGCTTGTGAATTCTCAGTGGTCATTGGGGCATGACTCTCGGTGCAGGCAGCTTAAGAAAACAGGTCCAAACTCCGAGCGCGGCGACCGCGGCTGCAGAGGCGTAGAAAAAGGGCATGTACGAGCCTGTTACGTCTTTGGCATAGGCCAGCAGCACGGGGCCGAGTGCCGAGGCGAACACGGTCAGCAACTGGGCGATGCCCTGGATCTGTCCCAGATGCAGTCGACCAAACACCTGACCGAACGAGGTAAAGAACACCACGGTCATCATTCCCCCGCCGAAAGCCATGCCAAACGCATAGGCATACAATTCAGGCATTGTACTCACCTGGGGCATCCACACTAGTGCCGCAGCCAGCAACGTCAGGGAAATACCCATGACCCGGCGGAGACTGGTCCACTGCACAAGCCAGCCCGCCAGAAAATTCCCGGCCAGGCCCAGTCCGGTGCTGACCTTCAGCAAGGTGTAGTACGCCGACGTGGGGAATCCCCGCTCGGCGAGAATGTCCTGATTGAAGAGCGAAGCACCCGAACTGACTAACCCATACACCGACGTGGCCAGGGCAAAGGCCCAGAATGCGGGTTCGGCCAGTGCACCCCGCACAGTGGAGCCGGTCGCTGGTGCAGACGATTCCGACGCCGCCAAGATGGTGCCATCCACAGGCAGTTGGCACGCCTCGGGAGTATTGCGGACGAACAGCCAGCCGAGCGGAGCGATACCCAGCAGCAGCGCATAGCCCAGCCCCGACCAGACCGTCTGCCAGGGGGCATCGCCATAACGGCCCACAATCTGGTAGGCCGAGATAAACCCGAGGGCCATCAACACCGTATACACGCCCATCGCGAGACTGAGTCGCTGTGAAAACCATTTGCCCACCATGGCCAGGCTGATCACCGAGAGAGCACTCTGCCCGAGGCCGCGGGTCAACACCAGTGCGATAAAGAACGGAACGATACCGGTCAGCTGGGTCATGGCCAGCACGACGATTCCCAGTCCCGCCGTCACGGCCGTCAGCATCAGTCGTGAACCAACGCGATCGATGAGCCGGCCACAGGGGAGACAGAACGCGGCCCCCAGCATGGTCGCCCAGAAATTCAGCTTGCCGAATTGCAACCGTTCGAGATGCAGCGTGGGGTCGCTGAGCAGTCGCTCGGTGATCAGCCCCAATCCATGCGTGCGTCCCGGCAGCGTCGCCAGCATGGCCAGGGCACTCAAGACCACAATCACCCACCCGTAATAGAACGGGAGCGACTGCAGCAGAGATTTGGAACGGAGTGATTCGGTCGGTGCGGTGGACATCAGGCGGAGGGCATCGCGGCCACTGGGGGGAGTTAACGAAAATACGGTTCGCGTGCAGTCTGACTGGACCAGTGGCTTCGCAAGCGTTCCTGAAACTCACGGTAATGTTGTTCGCGCTGGTCGCCACCGTCGGATCGCGCGTTGTAGCTGACATAGAACGCCCGCCGCATTTCGGCCGATCGATTGGGGGCCGAACGGTGCGGTGTGAGTCCGTGAAAAATGGCGACGTCACCCGGCGCGAGTTCCAGTTGAACTCGTCGGGCCGGATTAACGCACTCTTCGGGCAACATGTACAGATCCGGTCGATCAGCCGGCGCGAGGAACTCGTGATGATACCCGGAATACACCTCGGTGCAGCCGTTTTCCGCTGTCGCCGCATCAATCGGAATCAGCACCGTCAAAAACGTACGCGGAAAGCCGGGCCAGTAGCGGGGAATATCCTGGTGGAGGTTGTACCCCAGTGCCCCGGCCGGTTTGAAAATCAGCTTTTCCTTGAACAGGCAGGCGGCCTCGCCCATGATTGTTTCGACGATACCGACAAGGCGTTCGTCGGCGGTCAACCGGGCACACAGGGGCGAGATGTCGTTGACCGGATCGAAGACTTCAAACAGCTTCTCTCCGGTTTCGTGATGCGGCATGAACCGGCAGCGCAAGTTGCCGGGGTCGATCAGATCACGACAATCGGTCAGCAGTCGCTCTGTCTCGGACGTCAACCCGGCCATTTCGCTGGCGGTGAAAACCGAGCGGCGGACGACAAACCCATGCTGCCGGTAGGCGTCAAGTTCACACGCGGTGAGAGCCATGAGATCGCTTGGAAAGGGTGGAACGATCGAGACCGGACTTAGAATTCCCCGAGGACTTCACCGCCATTGCGTGTCGACAGCGATCGCCAGGTCGTGACGTCGATATTGTCCGCCACAAAACGGGTAGATCCGTCACACAGCAACAGGTGTACGCCACCGGCGTGCAGGCTGCGCGCGGCCTTCCACCCGATGGCCGTGTAGCCCAATGCGGCGGCATTGGTGATGCAGTCGTACTTCTTCGAATTGGGCGGGTAATAATGATTGTACGCCGTGTTGCGGATCTCGCCCGAGTACCACAGAAACTGCCGCAGATCGGCGTAATTCCAGGCCGTGGGGGCCGAGCAGGCGGTGTCGTCGAGCGAGCTTTGGAACGAGAGCAAATAACCGTAGGTCGTCTGCGGCGGTCCCGGGGGAGTCGGCCCGAAGACACTGCGGGTGCCATCTCCTAACTGACATTCCGACATGCATGCCGTGTTGCTCGTGCCATCGGTGATATCCGAAATGCGGACTCGCGAATTGGCAAACATCACGCCGTTCGAGCCGTAAGGCGAACCATTCCCCGAGGTATAGATTCCCGATCCCTGGTTGGCACAATAATTCGAGGGGGCCAGGGCAGCGACTCCGTAATCGCCTCCGAGTGACTCGGCTTTGTCACTGGGACATAAAAACGACGGCACGATGATCGCCGCCGCGATCGCATTATTTGGGTCGGCGATATTGTACGGTGGTGTCGCCGCGTAGGTCGGGGCGTTGAGATTCATCAGGTTGTAAATCGCTGTCTGGTCGAGGTACGGGCTCAAAAACGCCAGCACGCCCCAGTTGCCTGCGCTGTAGCGGAAATTCCCGCCGGGCACGAGATTCGGAGGAAAAGTTCGCAGCGATGATTCGTAATTGTGCAGGGCCAGGCCGATCTGTTTCAGGTTGTTTTTGCACTGCGTCCGCCGGGCGGCCTCACGCGCCTGCTGCACTGCCGGCAGCAACAGCGAGACCAACACCGCAATGATGGCAATCACGACCAGAAGTTCGATCA
>JAFEBR010000710.1 GCA_018242565.1 Planctomycetota bacterium
CCCGGCACTACGGTTCCGCGACTTTGGCTGTAACCCGGGCGGGCGCGGGCACACTGGCCGAACTGGCCTGTGCCGGCTTGCCCGCGATTCTCCTCCCGTATCCTCAGGCCGTCGATCAACATCAACTCGCGAACGCGCGAATCTTTGAACAGGCGGGAGCGGCTGTGATTGTCGAACATGCCGCCGAATCAACCGTCACGGCCGAGCGTTTGGACAAGGCTCTACAGTCGCTGATTCTCGACCTGGGCCGGCAGCAGACCATGCGCGCCGCGATGCGGCGCCTCGCGCGGCCTGATGCGGCCCGGCGAGTGGCGGATGTGCTGCTGGCGTATGTGCATCCCAAGGTTTCGTAGGCTATGGGGCGCGAAGGGGAATCGAATCCGAGAGCGCTGTTGCCTGGAAGCGTGTCGGTGCCGACGTGCGTGACAACGAGCCTGTAAAACGCGTACGATAACGAGCGTTCAACGGCACCAGGAGACCTTCGCAACGAAATCCCGTTTCAGGAATCAGGCATGAACGACATTCCGTTTCAGTCCGTTGGTGAGCGCGTCACTCGCCGTGAAATTCTGGGTGCTGCGCTGGCGACATCGGGTTCTCTCGCGTGGGCCGCCACCCCCGTGCAGGCCGCGCCAGATACCGCGGCGGGGCCGACCGCGCGCGCCGCCAAACGGTATCCGATGAAAAAGTCGATCAACCTGTGGGCGTTTCCCTATCCGCAGAAAATGACACTCGTGCAGTGTCTGCAGCTGGCGAAAGACGCCGGGTTCGACGGGATCGAACTCAATTATGATCTCGACAGCGATTTGTCACCGCAGGCCGGCCCCCAGGAGTTCCAGGCGATTCGGAAAGCTGCTGACAAAATCGGCATCGCGATCAGCGGCCTGTGCTCGTTCCTGTTCTGGCCATATCCCCTGACCAGTCAGGATCCCGAGAAGCGGGCCCGGGCACTCGAACTGGCAGGCAAGATGACCGTCGCCGCCCACGAATTGGGCACCGAGAACCTGCTGGTGGTTCCGGGTGCCGTGCACATTCCCTGGCGCAATGATTACGATCCGGTCCCCAATGATGTCTGTGATCGACGAGCGCGCGAGGCGATCGGGAAACTGCTGCCCATGGCGGAAAAACTGGGCGTGCATTTGAATATTGAAAACATCTTTTTCAATGGGTACCTGATGACCCCGGGTGAGATGCTGGCATTCTGCGACAGCTTTCGCAGTGAATTCCTGCGTGTCCATTTCGATACGGGCAACATCATGATGTTCCAGTTTCCTGAGCACTGGATTTCCATCCTCGGCTCGCGGATTAAAAACGTCCACCTCAAGGAGTTCACCAAAAAAGGAACAGACTACTCGCTCGAGTCATTCCGGCCGTTGCTGGATGGAACGACCGACTGGCCCGCTGTGATTGATGCCTTCGACAAGATCGGCTACCGCGGCTACCTGACGTTTGAGTACTTTCACCCGTATCAGCACTATCCCGAAGCGTTGATCTATCAGACGTCAGATTCTCTCGATCGCATGCTGGGGAGAAAATAGCCAATCGTGGTCGCCCCCTGGCCCGCGATTTTTTCAGGGTGGCAGTGTCGGTCGACGAAAACGGGTGGCTGGTCGGTTCGCTGCCTGAGTTGCGAGTTGTGGGTGCCTTGTCCGGCGTGGGGACAAAAAAAGACCGCCCGCAAGGTTGCGGGCGGTCTGTGGCAATTCGTGAACTTGGCCCAGACTCGTAAAGTTATTACGGGTTGTGCGTGAGGACGAAATCTTCGAACCGAATTTCGTCGGCTTCGGGATTTCCAATCGACGCGAAGATTTCTGTCAGCAGACGCTGAAAGTGCTTGGCGCGAACCGAATAGTAGTTGTGTTTGCCGTCGCGGCGAGCTTCAATCAAGCCGGCGACCCGCAGCAGTGCGAGGTGATGGCTGACAGCCGGTTGGCTCTGACCCAATTTGTCGCACAAGGCGGTAACGTGCAGTTCCCCTTCGCGGGCCAGGAACATCAACACCCGCAGCCGAGTTTC
>JAFEBR010000711.1 GCA_018242565.1 Planctomycetota bacterium
TTCGAAATCGAAGCGAAAGAAGAACAGGCAATCAAGCAAGCCGCGGCGGTGGCGGCACCCACTCTGGTGCGGACCGAAACCGTGGGGGGGCTGGATCGCGTCGGGCAGATTCTGACGGGCACCGGACCTACGACCGGGGTCATCGTTTCGGCCGACGGTTACATCATTTCGAGCGCCTTCAATTTTGCGTCGCGCCCTTCGTCCATCCTGGTGACATTGTCTGATGGCCGTCGGCTGGCTGCCGCGCAGGTTGCGACCGACCGGTTGAAGAGGCTCATCTTGCGGAAGGTGGAGGCCGAGAACTCGCCCGTGCCCACCGCGGCACCCGCCGCAAGTTTTCATGTGGGGCAGTGGTCCATTGCCCTCGGGAAAACACTCGACGAAGCGCCCAGCCTCTCGGTGGGGATTGTCAGCGCTCTCAATCGCATCTGGGGCAAAGCCATACAGACCGATGCCAAGATTTCGCCCGTCAATTACGGCGGCGCACTCGTGGATATCGAAGGCCGCGTGCTGGGAATTCTGGTTCCCTTGTCCCCACAGGCGACGGGAGAAGTCGCCGGGGTGGAATGGTATGACTCGGGAATCGGCTTTGCCATTCCCCTGGTCGATGTCTTCGCGGCCCTCGAGCGCCTGAAACAGGGAAAAGACCTGGTGGGTGGGCTGATGGGCATCACCAGCAAAGGCCAGGACATTTACGAAGGGCAGCCGACCATCGATCGCGTGCGGTATGGCTCCCCGGCTCATCAGGCCGGGTTGAAAGAAGGGGACATTGTCACCGAAATCGACGGCCATCCCGTCAGCCGACAGGCTCAACTGAAGCATGCCCTGGGCAGCCGCTATGCGGGGGAAAAAGTCGTCGTGAAGGTCAAGCGGGGCAACGAAACCTTGTCTCGTGAACTGACGCTGGTCGATAAACTCGTGCCCTACGAGTCGGCCTACCTCGGCATTCTTCCCGCCCGCGATGCGACCACGGCAGCGGCTCAGCCCGGTGTCGGCATTCGGTATGTCTTTGCCGACAGTCCCGCGGCGATTGCCGGTCTCGATCGCGGGCAACGCATTCTCAAGTTCAATGACACGGAAGTGGCGAGCAGTTCGGTGCTGGTTGATCTGGTCAGCCGCCTGCGCCCCACCGATCGCGCCCGTCTGTCCATCAGTGACGGCGGGCAAACCCGCGACGTGGAAGTGACGTTAGGACACCTGCCCACTTCGGTGGCGACCGACCTGCGTCCAGCGCCGATTCTTCCTCGAGAAAAAGAGCTCGCCGACAAAGAACTGAAGACCGGGCGTTTTTCAGACAAAATGCCCGCGCATGACCATGAATTCTGGGCCTACGTTCCCGAAGACTACAACCCGGAGTTCAAATACTCACTGCTGGTCTGGCTGCACCCCGGTGGCGACACGATGGAAGCCCAGATCCTGAAAGCCTGGCAGACGCTCTGTGACGAACGGGGCATTATTCTGGTCAGCCCCAAAGCGGGTCAGATTGCCGGCTGGATTCCCGATGAAGCCGAGTTCGTGAAAGAGACCGTCGAGCAGTTTCTGGCGAAATATTCGATCGACCGGGCGCGTGTCGCGATTCAGGGATACGGAGGCAGTGTGCCGTTCACGTATCAGGTGGCCTTCAAGCACCGCCAGTTCTTCCGCGGGATCTCACTGGTAGGGGCACCGATCCCGGCACCACCCCCCGATAATGAACCCGATTTTCGCACCCAATTCTATCTGCTCGTCGGTGAAAACGATCCGGCACAGCGCAACGTCGATTTGAGTGCCCGCGCGGTGACCGAGTTTCGCTATCCCGTGACCCTCGCAACGATTCCGGGTGCCGGCCACAAGTATCCCACGAGTGTGGTCCTCGGCGAGATGGCGACCTGGATCGATTCGCTGGATCGAATCTGATCGGGCCAGCGCGGGCCATGGTACAGACCCCGCGAGGCAAGCCGGGCCGGTTGCGCCAGTCGCCTGATGGCTGAGCGGGAATTCTGAGCGGGAATTCCCCAGGCGGACTGATGTCAGATGCCGGCTTCGTGTTTGCCCAAGGACTGCAGGGGGCCGATGACGTCGCTGCCGCGAACCCCGCCGCCTTGCGTCTGACGCGTTCACGGCGTGAACCACGTCAGACGCTGGGGGGCCAACGACGGCGACCTGCTATACGTCGCAGAGCGTGACGGCTTCGCGCAGGCCGGCGAGCGGATCGCGGGTCGGAATGAACTCCTGCCCGACATAACCCTGATAGCCCACCGCCAAGAGCTTTCGCAGAATCGGCGGGAAATTGATTTCCTGCTGGTCATCGAGCTCGGCACGCCCGGGGTTGCCCGCGGTGTGGACGTGGCCGATGATGTCTTTGAATTCTTCAATCCGGCGAATCACATCGCCGTGCATGATCTGCACATGGTAGATATCAAACAGCAGTTTCAGCCGCGGTGAACCGACCTGCCGAATGATCTTGGCCACGAGATTGATGTCGTCCCCCTGGTAGCCCGGGTGCCCTTTCATCGGGTGCGAATCGTCTCGCGTGTTGAGGTGCTCGAGGCACAGAGTCACGCCCCGCTTCTCGGCGTGGCCCACGACGCGCTTCAGTCCCTGCACACAATTCGCGATGCACTCTTCGGACGAGATTTCGCCACTGGAGGGATCCTCGGCGTTTCGCCATTTGTAACCGGTGAAGGCGATGACATTGGGAAACCCCGCGTCGGCCGTGGCATCGATCGACTCGATCGACCGGGCGACCACTTCGTCGTGATAAATCGGGTTGTTGAAGCCTTTGACGAAGGGTGCCCCGGGCATCCCGTTGGGGGACAAGGCGCACTTGAGCCCGTACTTCTTGAGAATGGGCCAGTCTTCCGGCGGCACGATTTCGACGGCATCAACACCCAGATCGCGGGTGACCTGGCACATCTTATCGAGATCCCATTTCTCGCCCGCAATATTGAAACACCAGAAGACGATCGACTGCTTGACGCGGCCGCGCACGACCGCCTTCCCTGTGCGTGAAGATTCTGCCACGGATAAGTTCCCTCAGTGCTCAAATTGCCGAAATGACGTCAGATTGCCGGCGGCGCCGCCTGGCGGAAACCCGCATCATACTGTGCGATGCGGTCCGTTTTCCAATCTGTCCCGAAGACGTTGCCGACATACCGACCTGCCCCCAGTGTTCCCGGTGCGTGCGGCGGGCCACCTGACGGGAAGATTCGTCAACCTGCTCTGCCGAGACGCCAGGTGCAACCATTGTGCAGGCGATGTCTGATTCGACCTGTCGACGCTCCAGCCCGCTCTTTTAAAATTACGGAGGTGCGGACCGCGGAGCAGTATTCCAAGAAAAATCCTTGACGAATTCTTCGCGGACCACGACTATAAACGACATCAGCGGCGAATGTCGCGTTGAAGTCGGGATTCGTCATCTTTAGTTTTCGTGTGGACGCTTCTGAACAATTTCCCGGAAAAAACGGATATGGACAATCCATCAGCCTCTGTATTCGATCTGAGCCCGGCAGAGAAGCTGCAGTTGGTTGAGGATCTTTGGGATGACCTGGCGGCGACGCCGGAGAATGTCCCGATCCACGATTGGCAAAAAGCAGAACTGTCCCGACGGAAGTCGAATTTGGAGCAGCATCCCGCAACTGGACTCTCCTGGCAGGACGTCCAGGAAGGAATTCGCAATCGCCGTGCCCAATAAACTCGTGATTGCCCCCGAAGCGGCGGTCGATCTCGCCGACGCTTTCGATTGGTATGAAGAGCGTCGACCGGGACTGGGGGAAGAGTTCTTGAGTTGTGTTGACGCCAGCCTCCAACAGATCTGCCGGATTCCCGAAATGTACCCGACTGTCCTGCACGACTATCGTCGGGGGTTGGTGCGGCGGTTTCCTTACGCAGTTTTCTACGAATATACCGTTTCAACAATCGTTGTGTATGCGATTTTTCACACGTCGATGAACCCACAGAAGTGGCGGGATCGGATGCCGTAATGATTTAAGGTACATCCCGCAACTGGACTCTCCTGGCACGACGTCCAGCAACGAATTCGCAATCGCCGTGTCCCCTAATCTCGTGCTTGTCCCCGAAGCGGCGGTCTAACTGGCTGACGCTTTCGATTGGCGAAAAATGTTGTCATCTCGCTCCGCCGAGATGCGCATTCCGACCTGCCCCCGCGAATTCGTCGCTCACGAACGCCATCCCGCCTGCCGGGGTTGAAGTCGTTCCATAGCCCCGCCGCCCGATGCGATCCGCAACCGCCGGCCGTCCGCTTGACGGCTGGCTCGGCCCCGCGTACGTTGCCCGATAAGGCGCTCGTTCGTCCGTCAAATCCTCTCTCCCTGGGAGCCGCTGATGGTGCGTTGGAAATTGGCCTGGATGGGCGCCGTGATCGCCTGTGGACTGGTGCCATCAGCCCCCGCGGCTGAGCGATTCGTGATGTCACCGGGCGAGGTCAAGTCGTTTCGACTGCCGCGTGGCGTGAAGATCGAAAAAGTCGCCGGGCCTCCGCTGATCCAGTATCCCCTGTTTGCCTGCTTCGATGACGCCGGTCGCCTGTATGTCGCCGAGGGGACCGGGACCAACCTGCCGGGGACCGAACTCGTCCCCAGGAAACTTGGCAAGATCACACGTTTGACCGACACCGATGGCGATGGTCAGTTCGATGAGAGTGTGACGTTTGCCGACAAGCTGGTGTTCCCCCAGGGGGTGCTCTGGCATGACGGCTCGGTGTACTGTGCGTCGCATCCAAGCCTGTGGAAGCTGACGGACACCGATGGCGATGGCCAGGCCGATGTCCGCGAAGAATTTCTGACGCACTTCAACTTCAACGGCAACGGTTGCGATCTGCACGGTCCGTTTTTGGGCCCGGATGGCTGGATGTACTGGACCGATGGCCGACATGGGTATGACATCACCACGCGCGAAGGCGTGCACCTGCAAGGCTTGGCCGCCCGGATCTGGCGCAGCCGGTTCGATGGCACGGGCGTCGAGCGGATCTGCGGAGGGGGATTTGATAATCCGGTCGAACTCGTGTTCACCGAAACCGGCGAAATGGTCGGGACGATGGATCAGGGAACGGGTGACGCGCTGCTGCATTATGTCGAAGGGGGCGTGTACCCCCGCGGTGATCATCCGTGTCTCTCGGAATTCAAGCTGACCGGCCCTCTGCTGCCACCGCTGACCGGTTTCAGTGCGGCCCTCCCCGCGGCCTTATGTGGTCTGGTCGCGATTCGCACCGATCATTTTGGTCCCGAGTTTCCCGATACGCTGCTCACCACCCAGTTCAATGTGCATCGCGTCCAGCAGCATGCCCTCACGCCGCAGGGGGGCACCCTGGCCTGTGTGAGTAAAGACTTTCTGGTTTCGGCGAATTACGACCTGCGTCTCACCGACATTCTCGAAGATGCCGACGGCAGCCTGCTGTTGGTCGATATGGGGGCCTGGTACAACTACGGCTGTCCCACCGCCAAGATTGCCAAACCGGAAGTGAAAGGGGCCATCTATCGCCTGCGCCGGGAAGGGGCCCCGAAAATCGAGGATCCCTGGGGGCGTCGAACAGACTTGCGCCCTCTGCCGCCGGAAAAACTGACCGCCTGGCTTGGCGACCCCCGCCCCCTGTTCCGCGATCGGGTGATTGCAGAATTGGCCAGACGGGGGGCTCCCGCGGTCGAGGCGGTCGCCTTGGCCTACCGGCGATTTGCGTTTGACGATAAAGCCAATCCGCAGCGGGCCGTTCTCGTACGGCGACAGGCCGTCTGGACCCTGTGCCGCATGCGACTTCCCGCCGCGCGGGCCATCATTCGCGAAGCCCTCTCAGATCCTGACGCGACCGTGCGGATGGTCGCCGCTCACTGTGTCGCTCTCGAACGCGACGGCGAGGCGCTGGAAAAGCTGGCACGCATGGTTATCGAAGATGAACCCCGGTTGCGGCGTCGGGCCGCGGCCGCGCTGGGCCGCATGGGGCGTCCCGCGGCGGTTGCTGTTCTGATCGAGTCGATGCGCAAAGGGCCGATCGATCGCTATCTCGAACATGCGATTTGTCACGCGATCATGGAAATTGACAATCGGGAGGCGGTCTTGCCCGCCCTGGGTGACGCAAATCCGTTGATCCGCCGAGTCGCGCTGATTGCGCTCGACCAGATGGATCATGGCCAGTTGACTCGCGACCAGGTCGCCCCTCTGCTCGATACGGATGATCCGGATCTGCAACAGGCTGCACTGGCGGTCATCAGTCGCCACGACGGGTGGGCCGATCAGATCCGGGCGCTCGTTGATCAATGGCTGACCACTTCCGAGTTATCGGCCAATCAGGAGCAAGCCTTGACGGGCGCACTGCTGGCCCTGTCGGCTAACTCCGGTATTCAAGAACTGATCGCCCGATCGTTGACTCAACCGTCAACTCCTGTCAGTCAGCGACGACTGCTGCTAAGGGTTATTGGTCGGGCCCGGGTTGAGCAATTACCGGACGCCTGGTCCGCGGCATTGCAGTCGATTCTGCAGGGGGCCGACCCGGTGTTACAGCGCGAAGCGGTGATGGTGGCCCGGGCTCGCAACCTGGTGCAATTCGATGCCGTCTTGAAAGAACTCTCGGCTCGCACCGAACGACCCGCCGAATTGCGGATCGCTGCTCTCGAGTGTCTGGCCAGTCGGCAACGACGGTTGAGCCACAGCGAGTTCGACCTGTTGCAGGCCCACCTGTCCGAGAAATCCGATCCGTTGCTGCGGGTGGCGGCCGCCCGCACGCTGGGCGGCTTTCGCCCCGAAGATCCGCAACTGCTCAAGCTGGCCGAGGCCGTGGCCCAATCGGGTCCGCTGACTTTGCCGTTACTGATCCCGGCCTTTTCCGAGTCGTCCGACGCCGTCGTGGGCCGGGCCCTCTTGCAGGCGCTGTTGAAATCGGCGGGGGCCGATTCCCTCAGTCCCGACGAGGTGCACAATCTGCTGAAGCGGTTTCCGGCCGACGTGCAGGAGACGGCGCGGCCACTGCTCGCGCGACTGGCGGATCGCGAACGTGAACAGGAAGCGTATCTGACCGATCTGGTCGATCGCACGTTGCAGTCGCCCGGGAATCCGGAGCGCGGTCGCGACGTCTTTTTCTCGCAGAAGGTGGGGTGTTACGGGTGCCATAAACTGGAAGGCAAAGGGGGTTCGGTCGGCCCCGATCTTTCGCTGGTCGGTCGCTTTCGTGATCCCCGGGCCCTGCTGGAAGCGATTGTCTTCCCCAGTTCGACCATTGTTCCCGAATTCCGTTCATTGACCATCGCCACCCGCGATGGCAAAACGCACACGGGCATGATCGTCTCTGATACCAGTGACGCCCTGTTCCTGCGGACCGGGCAATTGGCCGAGATTCGCATTCCCCGGAAAGAGGTCGAAGACATCGCCCCGTCGGCCGTCTCGATTATGCCGCAAGGGTTGGAAAAAACGATGACCGATCAGGAATTCGCCGACCTGCTGGAATTCCTGTATCAACGCCGCTGACAACCTCCTGAATCACGGGGACTGGCTGCGAACGCTGGCTCGAAACGACGGAATCCGTCACCTGTCGGGAGGTGCCTGTCCCTGTGCTTTCAACATCCGGTCTATTCTGCCGATTTGCCCGGTTCATCCCCTTCTTCTGCGAGGCCCCAGATGTCTCTTCCCGAAATGACCCGTCGTCAGTTTCAGCAAACGACGGTGGCCGCCGGTGCCCTGGCGATCGCCTCGGCCGTGCATGCCGGTGCAGCGGCACCCAAAAATCAATACATCGACATGCATACGCACGTCGGCACCTTTTATTATGGCAAGCCTCTCTCGGCGGATGACCTGGTCCGGATGATGGATCAGCACGGCATCGAGAAGGCCTGCGTGCTGCCTCTGGTCTCGCCCGAATCGACCATGTATTTGCAGCCCACGGAAGGGGCCATCGCCGCGGCCCGGCAGCATCCCGATCGGCTCATTGCCTTCTGCTGCCTCGATGCCCGCGTCTCGACAACGAATCCCGCCAGGTACGGTCACGTCGCCGGCGTGCGCGGCATGATTGAGATTCTCGATCGCTACAAACAGGACGGAGCGCGGGGCTTTGGCGAACACAAAGTCGGCCTGCCGTTTGATCATCCGCAGATGATGATGGTCTACGAGGCCTGCGACAAACTCGAACTGCCGATTCTGTTTCATCTCGACGATTTGCGCGGCATCGATACGCCGGGCCTGCCCCGGCTGGAAAACGTGTTGAAAGCGTTTCCGAAGCTCCCGCTGATTGGACATGCCGCCGGCTTTTGGGCATCGATCTCGGGCGATGCCACGTTTGCCGACTTTGGGAGATATCCGGAAGTCCCGAAGGCGACAGTCCCCGGCGGGGCACTCGACCGCCTGATGGAGAAGTACCCGAATCTGTATGGAGACTTGTCGGAACCGGGCGGAGAAAAGGCCCTTACGCGTGATCTGAAATTCGGTCGCGAGTTTATCGTCCGGCACGCCAATCAACTCGTGTTCGGTACCGACTTTCTGATGGCAGGGCAGCAGGTGCCGCAGTTTGAACTTCTCGATTCGCTGGAGTTGCCGGCCGACGTCCAGGCGAAAATCTACCGTGACAATGCGAAAAAGTTGCTGAATCTGACGGGCACTTGAGAGACCTCAGTGGTCGGCCCAATACTCGGCGGGTTTGATATTTCGTGGCTGAATCTGAGACCGATCGGACGAACGGCTATTTTCCAACCCCGGGGTAATGCTGTGGCTGGAAGTTTGCAGCGCGGGCGTCATTACCTCCCCCGGTGCCTCATCCAAAAAAACAAAATTGCTCTGACCTCTTGAGACGGGCGAGAATCCCCATGAGCGGATGCCTATGGTACACTCGATTGAACTTCGCCGTCATCCCGAGGACCTTCCGATGAAAACAATAGAAACAACTGCTGTGATCGGTCCCGACAGGCTGCTGACCGTGCAATTGCCAGCCGATGTCACGCTCGGACCGCACAATATTCTCGTAGTGGTTGATGATTTGGTTCAGACGCGTGCGTCTCGGTTGGACGATTTTCCGACGATTGATGTGGGACCCTGGCCTTCCACAATTTCGCTGAGACGAGAGGATCTCTATGGTGAGAGCGGCCGCTGACGCCATTTTTGTCGATACCAACGTTCTCGTCGCAGCAAATGTCGTTACTCATCCAAAGCACTCGGTCGCGCTCTCTCGGCTGAAAGAACTCGCCGCAGCAGGGGCTGAGCTATGGATCAGCCGACAAGTGCTACGCGAGTATCTCTCTGTGCTCACGCGGCCGCAAACGTTTTCTACCGCACAGCCCATCACGGCACTGATACCGCAGATCGATTATTTTCAAGCAAGAATGCTGGTTGCTGAGGATAATGTCGCGGTGACTGCAAAGCTCTTGGAGTTGCTGCTAGCGACGTCCGCGGGCGGTAAGCACATCCATGATGCCAACATTGTTGCGACGATGCTGGTGAATGGGGTAACACAATTGTTGACCGACAATATTGCGGATTTCAAACGGTTTGAGGCGGTGGTCAGGGTTGTTCCGCTTTCAGTCGTTCTCGAGCCGCCTGGATGAACGAACGCGTCATGCCATCCGTGTTATTTGCGTCAAGATGTGCGGAGCACATTGCAACACAGCCGCCCGCAAAGGGTGCGCCCTCTTGTCGCTGCGCCGATGCTGGAAATATTTTGATTCCATCGGGAAAGTGCCTTCTCTCCCCAGTTCATCGTTCTTTCGCCGGTCCAAGCTCTGCAACAGTCTGCTGAACGACGCTACCTGAAATATAAAGCGCCTGGATTGTTGCATCAGGTCCGAGAGTCCCAAGCCTAGTTCCCGCTGCGTCAAAAAAGGCCAGATTGGAGCCTTCCTCCAGCTCGGCCGTGGCACACGAGTCACTCGCGAATCTCGATTGCGGATCACAGACAGCAAGCAGCAGGTCACCACGCTTTCGATATTCGGCGAACGAGCCTCTTAGCGTCCAAGGCGATTCAAAGCCAGTGACGGGAAAACAGTTCTTCAACCGGTCGCGCGAATCGAAAACAGGTTGTCCCGACTGATACACCGAATTCTCGATGACGGCATCCTTCCAATCTGCCAGTTTCGGCAGATGACCATGGCTTTCCCAAAACTCGCGCAGCCCCATTGACACGCCGACCAGTTTCATGTGAGCCTGTTTGCCGGATAAGACCATCCGCAGATTGGAGTTGTGCCACCAAATCCAGACGGCTCCGATTAGAATCGCGATACCGCATCCCGTGATTATGAATCGGCGAGCGAAGCGTCCCGGCATTGCGTCTTTCCTGGGCGTGTTGGGGGTGCCATTATGCTACCGCAGGCCGCCGGGATAATGAATCCCCGCCCGGAATTGCCGATTTGTTTAACAATGGCGGAACAGTGTTTCTTGAAACGTGTGCGGCGTGTTACGATTCAGTTGGCCATTTCGACCGAATCCCGCTAGCCAACTCCGCATCGCAAATGAGCTATCCCTTTCCGCCACCTGCGCCACCCGAAGTTGGCCCCTGGATGTTCGCCGGAATCGTCGCGTGCTTATTTATCGCCTTCGCCAGGACCTTTACGGCGTTTCGGTTCGAGGGTCGCCCGCGGTGGTACAACGGTTTTCTTCGTTGGGGGCTGGCGGTTGCTCTTGTTGGCGCAGTCTGTGCGTACGGACTGCTACCCGTTGAGATTCGCGCGTAGTCGTTGTGCGACAACGACGCTCCGCGCGGTGGGAACGGATGACTGCATCAGGTTGATTCGGAAGGGAAATTTGGAGTCGCGGCGGAAGCGCTGACATCGCCTGTATTTGGCTGGGAAAGGAATCGCGAGATTGCAGCGAATCCCCATGAAGCTTCAAGTAACACAAATTCAAAACGTAGGTCGCGGATGCAAAAAATCGGCAGCAGTACCAGGGTCGCGCAACAAGAAACCGCTCCCAAAATGTAAACAAATCTCGGGGCGCTCGGCAGCCACATCCCGAAAAGGATGTACGCGGTCGCGAAACCGATGGGAATGAACCACCACGCGCCAAGGAAGACAACGAAGTACGGCCAGACGAACGCGACCTCATACCCTTGCCAGCCATTACTATCTACGAAAAAGCCGGGACCGCGCGAATCCATTACGGTCAGTGGCATCGCGACGAGAAACGACGCAATCGCGATCATTCGGAATCGGGACGATCGATTTGGATTCATTCACATGCTCCGTCATTTTTCGCCGCTCGCAGACAAACGATTTCACCTGACGTTGAACGGTGAATGTGGGTCACGCGTCACAACTTACTGATTATTATTCGATGCCTTCAACGCGTCGGCCAGAGTCTGTTCCAGATCCCTGCTGTTGCCGCCTCGGTAGTAGATACCAGTTTCGAAGCTTGGCCCCGCCGAGAATGCCCCTAACCCGTCGCTGACGCTGTAGAGCGAAACGTGAAGCGAGCCCCCACGCGCCAGTTTGATTCGCAGATCTCCCAGGGACTCCCACTTCGCGGGGTTGGAGTCTCTGCGAGCGGGGAGAAGGGAGGAGAAAATCGGCTGCCAGTGCGCTGCCGGCACCTGAAACGTGACCAATGCTTGCTTGTCGGAATCGTAGAAGTCCGCCTCCATACTCTGAACATCGTTGATGTCCGGAAGGGGAAGTCGGGCATTAGGTGAATTGTGGAAGATTCGAACTGCCGTGACGATCAGAGCGACCAGCACAAGGCCGATCCAAAGCGGCCGCGGCACACGCATCAGAAGCTTGCGGGGTTCGGGAGTCTGGTTCGACATGCCCCAAGGGTACTTCCCGGCGATGGGACGGTAAATCCCAGTTACGTCTGTCGCGCGACGAACATGTCGCCTTTACTCAACTTCCGTTAAAATCCCCTGCATGGAAATCGTGCTTTCAGTCGCGGGTGCGGCCTTTGGTGCTTTCTGCATCTGGCTTACCGTGCGGATCATCAATCGACGAGAACTGTGGGCTAAAAAAGCAGTATCGACCCTTATTGTCGTCGGATCTGGAATTTCGACCTTTGTCGTCTTCGCCAAAATTCTCATGATTCACGGCGACAACACCGGCCCCCTGGCGATTTCTCTTTTTGCCGCCGTGATTGCCGCAATTGCGAGCCTGGTGTTCTGCATTTGGCTTTTCGGTCAATTCTTGAGCTGATCGAGTTGCTGGTCGGCGATTGCTGGCTTGGCTCGACCGCAACATGACATATTGTGACTGGGACAGTAAGTTGTGATTACACCGCCAATCACTCCTGGGGGGGCAGGTGCAACGTGACAGGCGGAATATGTGCCCGACAGCAGCGTACAGGGCCGCGCCCGCTTGTAGCTGCGCGACACCGACGCCTCCGCGGGCGTCGGTGTCACCCGCGGCTATTGCCAGTCGCTTCCGGATCAACTAGCCTGGATTCCCACGGACCGGGAAAGGGCTAAAGATTTGCGGCGGCCGAGCGGCCGGCCGGGTGCCGCGCAGCGCCTTTAGCTCGTCGCTTAACACCATGGCGGAGCATCAGCCCAACTGAAAGCACAGCCGACGGCCAAGCCACGGGATGTGAATGTCCGCCTTGTCAAAGCCCGCCGCCAGCAGCAGCGGATTGTGGGCGCGTTTTTGAAACTGGACGGTGATCGCACTTGAGGTGATCTCGATCGTCGCGACAGCATCAATGAAGTCGCGGAACAGATGACGCGACTTGACCGTCTCGTAGCCGTTCCCGATCTTCTGGGCCAGGTGACGGTACAGGCTGCTGGCCATCAGCGTCAGTTGCACGTCGCAGTTGACCTTCAGCGCGACGGCCGACGACAACGCATCCATATGAAAAAAGTTCACGCTGTCTTCGATATTGTTTTCGATCAACATCCGGTGTGCATAACGCTCGATGAGCTTGGCCGGTGAGCGGCTCAGTTGATTCGTCAGCAGCAACGTCGGGTCTTCGTGTCCCAGATCGGCGATGCTGATTTGACGAATCGGCCCTTCGTAATCGGCAAGCGTCACCTGTTCGTCGAGAATCCGAGGCGTTTTGTATTGCCGCGATACGCCGTCCAGTTCGATCTGCCGCCAAGCGCTGCGCGGGCGGGCCAGGAGGTCGTGAACCAAATTCGGGCTGCGCCGCCGGAGCGTGATGAACTGGATTCCCTGTTCGTTCAACCAGTTGAGATTGCGGTACGTCGTGAGCTTGGAGTCGAAGATCAGCTCTTCCGGAAGTCGCCCGGTGCGTTCTTTCCAGAACTTCACAAATCGCAGAATCTCGTCGTTCTGTTGATCCTTGCGCAAATCGCTGTTGGCATAACAGAAGAATCGCTTGTCACCGTCATGGGCCAAAAAGGCCAGAATTCCCTTCTGCCGACGACTGCGTTTGGATACGTAATGCTTTTCCATCAGGGCGTCTTCGCCGTGGAACGGGATGGTGTGAAAATCCAGGTCGAAGGACGAGCCGTGCTGCAACCCGAGCCGACTCATCGCGTCGAACCAGTGCTGCATCAGCTTCGGATAGCAGCGGGGTGCGATGCGACAACTGTATTCCGTCAGAAACGACCGCTTGGGGATGACATTCAAACCGGCAAAGAGGGCCAGCCCTTCATCCAGCACCGCGCTCATCACGTGCGAATGCCGCTGGGTGCCGAACAACTTCAAGGCCAGCAAGCTCCGCAGGGCATGCGTGGCGGGAACCCGCGCCGTCCCAGGAAAATCACACCGTTCGATCACGCTGTCGAAGCCCATCTCGGCGAGTGCCGGCAGAAACAGAAACAGCCCTCCGAATTTCGTTCGTACGGTTCGTGGTTCCAGGTTCAAGGCTCGAGCATCAGCGGGCTCGGCCGCCGTCGGCTTGGCCCCTTTCGGCCGTTCGTCATCGCGCCGGCGCGGCAATTTCACAAAACCTTCCTGGCGGAGCACCAACGACACCGCCACCGGAGTCCGCGGACAACCTTCGTTCTTCAAGGCCGCGCTGATCTCGTAGATCGATTGATTCTGCTTGCGGAGCTGGATGATCCGCTGGCGCACGGCATCATCGGCCTTGGCACCAGGCCGCGGCGATTCGATAAAGAATTGGCGTTTCGGTTCTTGGCGGAACTGATGCACCAACTGGTGCAAGCTGCCCACCGTGTAACCGAAGCGACGGGCGACTTCGGGGCCAGGGAGTTGCTCCACGAAATACGCCCGCAAGGCTTCATATTGACGATGCACCACATTGGCCGGCACGAGAAACACCTGAGCCAGATCCATTAGCTCACCAATTTACTTAAAATGAACGTATCCACATCCGTACAAGGACGCGCCTCGCCCTGCAGCGACCGCCGAACGCACGTAAAAACCGCAATATTATCGGGCTATTCGTGCATTTCGGCGCGTCGCGCCGCTCGCCTCGCGGTGGCACTGCATCGTAGTGACACAGTGGAATAATAACACTGTGTAAATCAAATGGCTACGTCAGATTGAAAAAAA
>JAFEBR010000712.1 GCA_018242565.1 Planctomycetota bacterium
CTTCAGTGATTTCAGTTCTTTGAGGACGTCGGCGATCGATTTGTACTTGCCCTTCGGTCCGACCTCGAACTCGCCTCGAAATTCGGCGACCTTCTCGACCACCGGCGGCGACTTTCCTTTTCCAGTGACCTTCTTTTCCGTGGAGCGTTCCGGTTGTTCGGGGTCTGTGGCTGCCCCGTTGCCAGAAAACGCAAAATAAAGCCCGGCTGCCAGCAGCAGCACTAACGTTGCCCCCGCACCCCAAATCAAGCGCTGATTCGCCATCGCGCGTTTGGGCGAACGAGAAGGCTTACGGCTTTCGGACGCAGGTGCTTCAGGGGGGGCCACCGGTGGCGTCGGGACAGGCGGGGCCTGATCCGGAGTGCTCGCGGTTTTCGACGGCGACTTGGTCGGTGCCGGGGGGCTGGCAGGAGGCGCCGAAATTGCGGCGGCCCGGGCCAGTGCCAGAAATGGATCTTCATCCACCGTCGTCGAAAATGCTCCCCGTTCGTCTTCCGCTGCCGTCGCGTCAATCGTCGGTGCCTCGGCATCCGCCGCGCGGGCCGGTTCGGGCGGGGCTGGCGCTGGCGGATTCGGCGCTGCGGCCGGGGCTGGTGTCGTTTTCGGTGGTCGCGGCGCCGCAATCGTGGGAGCCGCGTCATCCGTTACGGGTTGCGGGAACGACTCCGGTTCGGGCCGCTCGCGCGAGCCGCCCCGCTCGGCGACGGGACCGTCATCCGGAGTCTCGCGGCCCCCGGCAATCATCGTCGTGGCTTCGCCGGCGATCTCGGAAAACAACGCCGCCATCTCGGCATCGGTGGTGCCCGCCAGGGCCGGCACGCCTGCGAACGGATTCGTCACAAAATTTGCACTGTCCGATGTCTCTGGGCCCAACGTCTCGGCCGCCGAATTGACGGCGGTGCCCAGATAGGTCGCTTCCGGCGGATTGCCCGAGGAATGCACCTCTTCAGACAGCACGTTCGACGCCGACCCCACATCGGTGGGCGTCGGGAACAACGTGCTGTTGCCGCTGACAATCGGATTCATCGACGCCCAGATTGAGCTCCCCGATTCGTTGAGATGTTCGAGCAGGGCCATCGCCGCATCTTTGGCCGTCTGGTACCGGTCGTCGGGATTCTTGGCCATCATTTTTTCGAGGATGGCCACCAGCGCGGGGGGAATATCGGGCCGCTCTTCGGCGACTGGCCGCGGCGCTTTGGTCTGGTGACACAGCAACCGCTGTGCCAGCGTGCCTTCCGGGAAGGGGGGGTGCGCCGTCAGCAGGTAATAAAAGGTGCAGCCCAGACTGTAGATATCAGAACGCACATCGACTGTGTGGCTGTCGAGCGCCTGTTCAGGCGACAGGTAATCCGCCGTCCCCAGCACCTTTTCGTCATGCTTGACCGTCAGCGAATGCTCATCTCCCTCGTGGAAGAAGCGGGCCAGCCCCAGGTCGAGCAGCTTGATCGTCCCCTTTTCATCGAGCAGGATGTTGCCCGGCTTGATGTCGCGATGCACCATGCCCATGCGGTGGGCGTGATGCAGTCCCTCGGCGGCCTGCCGCATGTATTCAGCGGCAGAGACGTAATCAAGCGGTCCTTTCTTGGTGATGATCTCATGGAGACTCTGCCCGGGCACATACTCCATGACCAGAAAATGAACGTTATTTTCCTGATCGACGTCGTAAGCCCGCACAATGTTACGGTGGTCGAGGGCGGCAACCGCCTGGGCCTCGCGGTGAAATCGCTCGAGGTACGACGAGTCGTCGACACGCTGCCGCGGCAGCACCTTGATTGCCACCCGCCGTCGCATCAACACGTGCTCAGCCAGGTAGACTGAACTCATCCCGCCACTTCCCAGCAGCGACAGCAGTCGGTATTTCCCGAGAAAGAACCCCTTGTGACGCCCCTGCAGCAGTTTTTCGGCCTGCCAGCGGGTCAACAGATTTCGGCGGACCAGTTCGTCGGCGATGAGTCGCGAGTCATTCATCGGAATGCCCGCGTCCTTCATCTCTTTCCACTGCTTTTTGAGCAGTTCAATGTCGATCAGACCGCACTGTCGTAAGTGCCCGACAAAGGTTTCAATGGCAGGATTCGCTGGTGAGGCCATTGTGGCAAGTGTGCTGGAGGACCGCCGACGTATTTCAGTGATTTCAATGATTTGAGCGTATCAACGGCCGCTGGACCTTTCCAGCCTTCGCCGATGAATACTACGGAGTCAAATTAAGAATCAACAGGGGAAGTTGGTCGCCGCGGGTGCATTTAATCAGTTCTCCATTTTGAGAATGACGGGGTCACTTTCAAGCGCCGGGCAGTGCATCGTTGGGGATTGAGGGGCTGGCATCATATAATCGGCACGATGAACGCGCCCTCGACGCACATGGCTGTCTGCCCGCACGATTGCCCCGATACCTGTTCGCTGCAGGTCACGGTGGAAAAGGGTCGCGCCGTACGCCTGGGGGGTAACCCCCAGCATCCGTTCACCCGCGGCTTCCTCTGCCACAAGGTTTCGCGATATCTGGAACGGGTTTACCACCCCGAGCGTCTGCAATATCCGTTACGGCGAATCGGCCCCAAAGGGGCGGGGCAGTTCACCCGCATCACCTGGGATGATGCCCTCGCCGGCATCGTCGCCAGATTTCGCAGCATCGCGCAAAGCGCCGAGGGGCCTCAGGCCATTCTTCCCTACAGTTACTGTGGCACCATGGGGAAGATTCAAAGCCAGAGTCTCGACCGCCGATTCTTTCACCGCCTGGGCGCGTCAAAACTCGATCGCACCATCTGCGCGACGGCTGGAGGCGTAGGGTACCGGTACACGATCGGGTCGCGCACCGGCATGGCCCCCGAAGGATTCGCCGAAAGCCGCCTGATCATCAACTGGGGCTCGAATACCGCCGTCACCAATTCGCACCTGTGGGTGCTCATGCACCAGGCCCGGAGGGCCGGGGCTCAGATCATCACGATCGACCCGTATCGCAGCCGAACCGCCGAACGCAGCGACTGGCACATTGCCCCCCGTGTGGGCACCGATGCGGCGCTGGCGTTGGGCATGATGCACGTCATTTTCCGGGATCAACTCGAAGACCACGACTATCTCGAGCGGTATGCGGTGGGCACAGCCCCCCTCAAAACCCGCGTGCTGCAGGAGTACAGTCCCAACCGCGTGTCCGAGATCACGGGCCTCGCCGCTGCGGATATTGAACGACTCGCGAAACTCTACGCCACGACTCGCCCGGCGGCGATCCGGTTGAATTATGGCGTCCAGCGTCACGCCGGAGGGGGTATGGCAGTCCGCACGATTGCCTGTCTCCCCGCGCTGGTCGGTGCCTGGCGTGATTACGGCGGCGGCGTGCTGTTATCCACCAGCGGCATGTTTCCGCTCGATCACCAGCGTCTGGAACGCCCCGATCTATCGCCTCCGGGCACCCGGACAATCAATATGTCGCAACTGGCCGAGGCGCTGGCCGGGGAATTGTCCGGGCCCCCGGTGCGTGCGCTGTACGTTTACAACTCGAATCCCGCTGTCGTGGCCCCCGATCAGGCCAAAGTGCTGCACGGCTTGTTGCGCGACGATCTCTTTACGGTCGTCCACGAGCAGTTTCTGACCGATACGTGCGACTACGCCGACCTCGTGCTGCCAGCGACGACGCAACTCGAGCACTTCGATCTGCACACCACCTATGGACACCACTGGATTCAGGTGAATCAACCCTGCCTGGCTCCGCTGGCGGAAGCCCAGTCGAACACCTGGGTCTTTCGGCAACTGGCCGCCCGCCTGGGCTTTGAAGCCGACATCTTCCAGGTCTCGGACGAGCAACTGGCCCGTGAAGCGCTGTGGGAAGGGCAGGCCAACGTCCCCGCGCCCCTACAGGGGATCACTCTGGCCCGACTCCAGCAGACGGGCCCCGCCCGTCTGAACATCCCCGACCGATATCAGCCATTCGCCGCAGGGCACTTCGGAACCGCGAGCGGAAAGTGCGAGTTGTATTCGGAACGAATGGCGGCAGACGGTTTCGATCCGCTGCCGGTCTACAGTCCGCCAGCCGAGTCCCCCGACCAGGCCCCGGAGTTGGCGGCACGGTTCCCGTTACAACTGCTCTCGCCCCCTTCGCCGCATTTTCTGAATTCGACGTTTGTGAACATCGATTCGCTGCGAACCGCGGCGAAGTATCCGGAATTGGAGATTCACCCCGACGACGCCGAACCCCGTGGCCTGCAGCCAGGCCAACTCGTCGAAGTCCAGAATGACCGCGGCCGGTTCCGGGCTGTGGCCGTGATCGCCGAGAGTGTCCGCCCAGGCGTCGTCGTCGCCCCCGGCATCTGGTGGAATAAACTGAGTGGTGACGGAGCGAACGCGAACGCCACGACGTCATCGCGACTGGCCGACATGGGGGGCGGTGCGACGTTCTTCGATTGTCTCGTGGAAGTGACGGCGGTCGACGAGGAACCAGGCGGCACTGCGCCGTCAGAGACTCTCAAAACAAGGAAGGTGCAATTGTGAGCGGCCCGGCACAAAAGCAGCATGAGTCGACCTCGAAATACCAGACTGCCGGCGCGGCCTGCCTGTTGCTGGGATTCGGTATTCTGACGCTGATGCTGCTGGATGCGATTCAGGCGCTGCCGCTCAATCTGCCCCGGTCGTGGTACGTGCAGAAGCCGATGTGGGGCCTCCTGGGGTTGGTGTTTTGTGCCGCCGGCTGGCAACTGCAGCGCCGCCCGCGTCCACAGAACGAAGGCTGGCAGCCTGCGGTGCCTGGGCGCCGATTTTCGAAACTCGTCGTCTACTCACGCCCCGAATGTCACCTGTGCGACGACGCCAAAGCCGTCCTGCACGAGTACCTCGAATTCCTGCCTGCGATCGAAGACGTGGATATCGATCTCGACGCCGACCTGGTGGAACGATTCGGCACGAGCATTCCGGTCGTCGAGATCGATGGTGTCGTCCGCTTTCGCGGACACGTCGATGAGGTCCTGCTGCGTCGCCTGATTGAAGCCTCTCCCATTTCCGTTCCGTAGCCGCCGATGTGTGACGATGCTCGTCGCAGCGCCATCGCTGAAGGTTTGTGAGGCAGGGAGGCGGAACTCAGGTGTGTGAATCGGGGACGTGACGGGGCCCGGTTGCCGAAGAGCCCCGAAGTGGGCGAGATTCGATAGCCCGGGGCGCCCAGCCCCGGGGCTGTGGCACCACCAGCGCCGAAAAGCCCCAATCGGAGCGAAATTCCC
>JAFEBR010000713.1 GCA_018242565.1 Planctomycetota bacterium
CGGGGGGGGGGGTAAACGCACGTCTCAGCGCTGTCCGAACATCTACCGCCAGCGAGCCGCCCGGGTTTATCCCGGCGGTATCAGCCCCCGATCCTGCTTCCGGTACTACCAGCATTCAGCGCCCCACCGCTGCCGACAGGCGGACCCAATTACGATCAAGCGCACAGATACAGCCCTCAGCGCCCGGTCTGGCTCATCAGTCCCATCTGCCAGCATCGCCGCGCGACTCATCACGACGGAGCGTGATGACGACATAGCCCCCACACTGGCCACCCCATGTTGTGGTGCAGGCGTCTCGCGTGCCGTCCGCCCCGCAGCCCAAACCGTCCCGAGTCGATGTTCCTTGTTCAACGTGCCAGCAACCCTCAGGCCTTCAACAACCCGACCAGCATGCCACGGGCATCATCCGGCTTATCGCGGTTCCTGCCTACACGGAACTTCGAGACTGACCGAGTTGACCCAGCCGCCGGAAATATTAGCATTTGTCTGAACGGGCGATGCAAATACGAAGATCACCGAATCGCGGCGGAATGGGGTTGCCGATTGTGGGCCGAGATTCCTGGTGGCTGAAAATGAACCGGGCGCGGTTCGCCAAATTCGAAGGCTTATTGCGCAGGCAGAACTGCATGTCCGGGCGGACAAACTCGACAAGCTGTCGGAATATTCTGGACTGGGGTGCCAAAAGGCCTATGGAAACGACAAAAATGGGACGGCCAGATTTGATGTCGGGTTCAACGATTGCCAATCTACAAGCGGGCTGTGAGTGTAACCAAAAGCAAATCGCTTCCCTCGAAGCGAACATTCACGAACTGAATCTGCGGCAACGAGAAGCGAAGCGGCAGCAAAGAGAGTTGGTCTGGCGATGCCGATATTTCGAAGCAGCATCAAAGTTGCGACTGGTTGTCGATAAGACAATTCAGTGGCGGCTTGGTGCATTGTTGATTGGGGCTGCGCTATTAGGCGGTTTGACTCTCGTCGTATTGGACTGGTGGTTTTTCGGCGTCACCGGCTTGTTTATGGGTGTCGGCTTATATGGATCGTTGCTCTTTTATCCCGATGATTCAGCACTGGCTGACTTCAAACAGGCGGCGGAAGCGGCCCGTAAAGATGCCGAACGGACCTATCGCATTGCATGCGATGACGCTCGCTCACAGAAAGTGCAGTTGGAAAATGCCCGCGCTGACTTGAAGGTCGCAACTGGGGAACTGCTCGCCCTGAAAAACAGTGTTGCGGTGCAACAGGAAACCAGACTCAGTGAATTACTCAAATCGGACTGGAAGGCACTGCGAAGTGAAGAATTTGAAAAGTTCCTGGAGAAAGTCTTTTGCGAACTCGGGTACGTTGTCGAACTGACCAAGGTTACGGGGGACCAAGGTGTAGACCTGATATTGAGCGCACGGGGAAAACGAATTGCAATTCAAGTGAAGGGTTATTTCAATAGCGTTTCGAATTCCGCAGTACAAGAAGCGCACGCCGGCAAGGCATTTTATGGGTGCGACTCCTGCGCAGTGGTCACGAATAGCCGATTTACGCCTTCGGCGGTCGAATTGGCTGAAAGAATCGGCTGTATTCTCATTGACGAAGAGACGTTGCCTCAGATCATCATGCAAAAACTCGATCTCTGGGACCTCTGTTTTGTAAAACACGGTTGAATCCTGGAGTCGATCGGCCGATACCCCATCTTCTCATCGCAGTCGGCTGTTCGTTCGCAACTCCCATTCGTTGGGGCGAAAAGCGCCCCAATCGGACGGTATACTTTCTGCTGAATCTGTCGTCAGGAAAATCGAGGAACTGAGAGGGGACCGAGGTGAGCGGACGTCTGATTCTGACTGTTGTATCGGGGGAGGTTTTCAATGTCACCCACGTTCGGCTTGTCAGTGTGGGACTCGTTGAAGCCGCGCGGGGTACGATGCAAAAACTGGCGGAATTAGGCGGTCGCCAGATGGGTTCGGCGTTTGCAATGGGAGACCCCCTGTTTGTCGCCGGAGCCATGGCGACTTCCAGCTTGTTGTCCTACTTCGCCCAAAAGGGCCAAACATTTGAAGCCAACCGCTTGACCGAGGAGCTTGCCGAGCAAATTGAAAGAATCCGGGTTTCGGGAACGTTTGTGCCAATCTCTGAAATCGCCGGGATCGAAACTCCAGCGCCGGCCTGCTGGCGTGCTGAAGTCGTCAAGCGCTTGCGCACCGAACGTGGGGTTGAGGAAAAAGCCATCAGGCTGATTCATAGTGGCGACGCGTTCGCAACATTCCGCCTTGACGATCAGACCGAGAGAACCGTTTTTTGGGACAAGGTGGAATCGTACAGTTTTACGAACACCGTTTAGTCAGCAGGCTCGGGTGAATCTTCCGAGAAAGATGGCCACATAGCCGCTTCGCTCGCGGGGTGGTTGCCGATTTGATGACCAACATTTCCAATGCCGATGTTTCTTTCCCGAGCGTTAACCCGACAGCATTTTGATCGGTCGAAGTCGGTTCCTGGAAGATATGGAGTCATCGGTGGCACCCAGAATGTTAATGCTTGCGTTGTCGTCCGGTCTCTTCCCATACTAAGTTGGGCTGTTGATTTCAGCGCCTACGACCGCCTTTCGACGTGTCTACCGAGGCTTTGACGAAGAAGGAACTCTGATTCAACTTGAGGCGCGCCGTATGATCGAAAACGACTCAAGAAAAATGGCAACGGCGTTAGAAATGCTGATAGAGGGGGACGAAGGGGCTACTGAAATATGATTTGCTGCGCGGCCCCTGGGAGATTAGCGACCAGGAAAAACGGCTCCTTGAAAACTCGAAATGAAGTTCGCTTTGGCAGAACCGGCCAGGAAAGTATTACGTTATGCCCATTGAAGTCGGTATTTGGAAACTCGGTCAGAAACCTCAGCGCGTGAATTTCACACCGCTCGACTCCGAAGAAAAGCTGGAAGACGTGCTTTGCCAGGATCTGTCGATTCTCTCGCCCCAACTGATGTTGATCGGCCGACAGATTCCAACCGATTACGGAACCGCGATAGACATCCTCGCGATGGACGTTGAAGGCAACCTCACAGTGATTGAACTCAAGCGGGACCGCACTCCGCGCGAGGTCGTCGCTCAGGTGCTCGATTACGCATCTTGGATTCAAAATCTTTCGTACGAGCGAATCGCCGAAATCTATGCGGAAAAGAATCCAGGGAAACACCTCGAAGAAGGCTTTGCGAATTACTTTCAGGCAACACCACCTGAAAAGCTGAACCAGAGTCATAACCTGATCGTCGTGGCGTCCGAACTGGACCCGGCGACTGAGCGAATCATCGACTACCTTGCCGATAGTTTTGGTGTCCCGATCAACGCCGTGTTTTTCCGATATTTTAAAGATGGCGGCAACGAGTATTTGACGCGGAGTTGGCTGATCGATCCCCAGGAAGCGGAATTCAAAACCAGCAAAGCCGCGAGCAAGAAACAGCAAGAAGTCTGGAATGGCAGGGACTTTTACGTGAGCTTCGGAGAGGGGTCAAATCGCAGTTGGGAAGACGCCTGCAAATACGGTTTCATATCCGGAGGCCGGGGAAAATGGTACAGCCAGACGCTGAGCCTGCTCTTTCCTGGGGCACGTGTATTCGTGAACATCCCCCAGTGCGGGTACGTGGGCGTCGGGATCGTCAAAGAAACCGTGAAGCCGATCAATGAGTTCACGGTGACCGATGACGGTAAAGAGATCCCGATTCTCAAAGCGCCGCTTCATGCCAACGCCAAAGACATGGGAGAATTCGCCGACGATCCAGAAATGCGAGAATACCTGGTTCGTGTCGAGTGGCTGAAAACCGTGCCCATTGATGATGCTCATTGGGAGAAAGGGCTCTTTGCGGTGCAGCACACGACCTGCCGCATGCGTAATCGCTTTACGATCGACCGGCTGGTCGCCCACTTTGGGCTTACGGACTGAATTGCCAGCCGTTTCTACATATTAGAGAAGCTCCCATGGCGCTATACGTCCTCTCCGACAAATCCGACCACGAAGACTTCGATTGCGTTCCTTATGGCGAACTCCGGACGGCCTTCCGGGAAACCGACGAAATCCAAGTCACTACCGGGAAGCGGTATGATCTGCGAAATGTCAGAATCTCGCGTTCGTGAAGAGTTCCGCAGAATCGAGGGTCAAGAATTGGAATGTGATGGGACGGAACCCGCAATGGTTCCACCGACTTCCGACCTGCCGCGGTTCCTCTCGTACCTCAACGATGTCGACCACCGAACTGTGGCTCTGAACTTGTGGTAGTGTGGTACGGAGACGCACACAGCGTGGGTACACGGTTGCAGTGTGGTAGTTTTTCGGAATACGCTGGATTGTCTGGGCCTTGGTCTGCTCTCTTGTGCAATTTGCCGGAGAAGTTAAAACCGCCATGGCTCGGCTTTTTTTGCGGCGTGCCAAATGGCAGCACATGTTGATCACGTTCGTTATTGCAGTCGGGGACAGCGATGAGCCCGGAAGAAGAAGAACTTCAGCAGAAGAAGGAAGATCTCGAACGGCTGGGCGCCCAATTGGCCGATCGCGAGGTTGAGCTGACGACGCTACGGGCCGAACTTGACGCGTTCCACCGCAAGTACCTGCGCGTTGTCGGCATTCGGTTCGCAAATCTGGACAGTATCGAATCCCAAATTGCCGAACGAATGGCTCAGCTTGCCCCCGATGACCGATCTGCGCGCAGTGCCGCCGATGCGGCTATAAAACGCGCGCGGGAGTCGAGTCAAGAGTTCAATGACCGGCCGGCCGAAGCCGCCGATCGCGATTTCACACCTTCGCCGGAACTCAGGAAGCTGTACAAAGAGGCGACCCGCAAGTTGCACCCGGATCTGACCACAGACGAAAAGGAAAAGACACGCCGGGCAAAGCTGATGGTTGAGGTCAATCTCGCCTACGAGGCCGGGGATGCGGCGAGGATCCGGGCGATACTCGAAGAATGGGGCTCCTCCCCAGAACAGGTCGCCGGTTATGGCCCAGGGGCGGAACTGGTGCGAGCGATCCGCAAGATTGCTCAAATTCGGCGCCGGCTGGCCGAAATTGAAGCAGAACGGACCGAGCTACAGAGTTCCGACGTGCATCGGATGTGGACTGAATGTCGTAACGCTTCGAGCACGGGCCGCGATTTGCTGAAGGAAATGGCTCGCGACATTGACGCGCAAATACACGATGCCCGGGCTCGACTCGAACGCGTTGGAAAGCCGGCAAAACGATGAAAGCGGACAATCATGAATTGACGCCGTTCGAAAACCGCGGAATATCCCGATTGAGTTCAGGGCTGGTATCGCGCGGGCTGGCTGAAATGACACGCCTCACGGCGCCCCATGATATGCCCGATAGCGATTCAGATCGCGCCGGTGCATCCGAGTTGTCGGATACACAATTGGCGGTACTGCTTAGGGACAATCCGAGCGTTCGGGAGCAAGCGCTCGCGATCTGGAGGGCAGCGCCCTGGACGCCAGTCAAGGCAACAACGGTATCTTACCGCGATCTCGTCGCAATTCTGCGAAGCAGGCCTGAATTAATTGCGAATCGACGTTTGACGGTGGAAATCGCTGAATCATTCGTCGGGGGTAAGCAAATCGACCTGTCCGAATTCACGGCGATCGACGATGCCGCGGCAAAGGTTCTTGGACGGCATAAAGGGTCGAGGCTTTGCCTGAATGGATTAACAGAACTGTCGGCAGCGGCAGCGAGTGGTTTGGCGGCGAATGGGGCGAATATACTTGATTTGTGTGGACTTACCTCACTTCCTGAACATGTTGCTGCCGCGCTAGCCTGCTTCAAAGGCGGCGTGCTAATTTTGGGCCCGCCGACGATTTCTGCACGCGTGGCTCTCGCGTTGGCTGGCTACAGAGGCAGCCTTCATCTGGACGGACTTCGGAGTTTGCCGGAGTCTGTTGCGCGGGCTTTGGCAACAAAGACCAGCGATAGTTTTTGGTCGCATAATCTTTTTTTCGATGGCCTGCAAGTGCTGCAAGAGTCCGCGGCCGCGGCCCTGGCTCAAAGCAACGCAAAACTTCACCTGAATGGGCTGGCATCTCTTTCCACTGAGCTCGCCAGCGCGCTGTCACAGCACAAAGGGTATGTACTCACCCTTGACGGGGTCGCCGAATTGTCGCATGCCGTAGCGACTGAATTGGCCCAGCACAGCAGGCGACTGACACTTGATGGGCTTACCACGTTGGACGATCGAGTGGCTGTAGCCCTTTCGACACATCGCGGAGAGTCGCTGTCACTTGCTGGGCTACGCACGCTGTCCGACGCAGCAGCTATCGCGCTGTCGCGACACAGCGGAAATGAACTTTGGCTCGGGGGGATCGAGAACTTATCAAATTCAGCGCTGCAATTCCTCGTCGCGAAAGGGGGTGTCTTATGTCTCGACGGCCTGCGGGTGCTATCGGATCCTGGCGCGGCAATCGTAGCGGAACACAAAGGCATAATCAGTCTTTGTGGCGTTACCGAGATTTCAGTCTCCGCGGCAAGGGATTTCACACAATTCCAGGGGAAAGAACTCTGCTTAAACGCCGATGTTTGTAACTCGTCCGCGGTCGGCGA